>NZ_JBFUAY010000012.1:0-93388 GCF_056406015.1 Rhizobium sp. P1_E1
TCGAGATGGTGATGCCACGGGCCTTTTCTTCCGGAGCCGCGTCGATCTGATCGTACGCCTTGTACTCACCGAAGTACTTCGTGATCGCTGCCGTCAGAGACGTCTTGCCGTGGTCAACGTGGCCAATCGTGCCAATGTTGACGTGCGGCTTGTTGCGCTCAAACTTACTCTTTCCCATTTGAATGCTTCCTGTGAACGAAAATGGTGGCCCCGGCGAACCGGTTTAGTGCCGCCGTTTAAGGCTTTCGGCGACATTGCGCAAGACTTAATTGCAGACGCCATTCTTGGCCTGAGAGCGCATATGGGAGACAATTCGCCGCCTGCAAGGCGATTCGCCAAAGCCCCCTCGAAAATCGCTGAAATCTTAAAGAAAATCGCATTGACCGCCGGAGACGCGCCATAGCCGTTCCGCGTCGAGCGCCCTTCCCTGCCAGTCGACAATCGCAATCGTCAGCTTCTCCGCTAGCGCCGGAGACATCTCGGGGACTACGGCAGCAGCGGTCGAATAAAATAGTGTAACGGAAACTGGAGCGGGTAGCGGGAATCGAACCCGCGTATTCAGCTTGGAAGGCTGCTGCTCTACCATTGAGCTATACCCGCGGGGTGGTCCGATCCGATGACGAATGGTGGAGAGAGTTGGATTTGAACCAACGTAGGCTGAGCCAACGGATTTACAGTCCGTCCCCTTTAACCACTCGGGCATCTCTCCAGTTTTCGTCCGGATCGCAAGACCAAGTTCGTCAGACTTCGAAGCGTTGCCGCCCGTCGTCTGCGCCGCGTATATGACCGGAGCATTTCAGTCTGTCAACACGATGACAACGGAAAAAACACGAAAAATTTCATTCGCCACCGAAAGCCGGCATATGAAAGAAAGCCTATGCGGCAGCGAGCGCCATGGCTATAAAGCTGCATGAGCAAAGACAACAAATCCGGCGGCAAGACCGCGACAGACCCATCCGCCAAGGATACGCATTACGCCACTCTGCGGCGCGCCCACCGCGACGCCAAGCGCGAACGCGGGGAGATTCCGACGCCTCAGCCGCGAAAGCGCGGCGGCGAAGACTGGAAGCCGCCGGCGCTTGCGCCCGACCAGGTGCATCTCTATGGCCTACATACGGTGCGCGCGGCGCTCGATAATCCCGAGCGCAAGAAGATCAAGCTGTTCGTGACGCAGAACGCGCTCGCGCGCCTCGAAGTCGACGTCGAAACGCTCGGCATGCCTTTCGAGATCGTCTCGCCGCAGGATATCGACAAGGTGCTCGGCCCCGAGGCGATCCATCAGGGCGTGATGCTGGAAACAAGGCCACTCCCGGTACGCCGGCTCGAAGCTCTGAAGGACAGCCCCCTCCTGCTCGTCCTCGACCAAGTCACGGATCCGCACAATGTCGGCGCGATCATGCGCTCGGCCGTCGCCTTCAATGCGGGTGCGGTGATCACCACACAGCGACACAGCCCGACCGAATCGGGCGTACTCGCCAAGTCCGCCTCGGGCGCGCTGGAACTGATACCTTATATACAGGTTACCAATCTCGCCGATGCGCTCGGTGAATTGCACAAACTTGGCTTCTCCACCATCGGCCTCGATTCGGAAGGACCGGCGCCGCTCGAAGGCACCTTCTCCGGCGAGAAAGTGGCGCTGGTGCTTGGCTCGGAGGGCAAGGGGCTTCGGCAGAAGACGCGGGAAACCGTCAACGCACTTGCCCGTCTCGACATGCCGGGCGCGATCAAATCTCTCAACGTCTCCAATGCGGCGGCGATCGCACTTTACGCGGCGCGGCTCCACCTGAAGGCATAGGCCGGCCCAAGCAAGGGCAGCGGGTCGGATCCGTCCATCGGCCCGCGCCGTATCGCCTGCATAGGCCAGTTCGACGGGATAGGCGATCATCCGTGACATGCCGGCGTCGCGCGTCTTTTCTGACGCGCTATCGATTCGGATTTAAGGAGTTACGCAGGAGCTCGATCCGGCGCGACAAACGGAAACGGACACGCACAACGCTCGTGCAACGCCCGACCGATGCCAGAAAAATCCATTTTTGCCTTGGAATGACGCCCCGGGGCACTATGATCGGCCGATGATCGGTTGTAGCGACCGGCTCAGCAGCAAGAAGGAACGATCCCTATCATGGCCATTCGACCGCTGATTTTCGGTATCCTCTTCATCGCGGTCTTCGTCGTGATTATCATCAGTATCATCTGGGTGGACACGTCGCACCCCATCCACCAGCCCGATCCTCTGTCGCCGACGGCGCCCGGCCCAGCAACGCCGGGACAGGTGCAATAATACTGGCAGGAACGCCGACGGCGATCATGCGTTAATCCCGGAATCGAACGAGGATTGAACGCTTATGCGCATAATGATCGCCGTCGTCGCCTTCATGGTCGCCTCCGTGCTTAGCATCGCAATGATGTCGCCCTCCGGCGCCGGACAGACCGGCAATGGCGATCGGATCGAGGCGAGCGTCAACGAACCCGTCACTCATTAAAATAACGGCCCGGATCACCCGGGCCGTTATTGTCAACCGCGGTAGAGCCAGAACGGCATACCGCGATCACGATCACGCCACTCGCGGCGCTCCTGCCAACGCTCGGCACGCCACCGCCGCCAGTGACGGCGATCATCGCGCCAGTCGGACCGGCGCCAATCGCGCTCATCGCGCCAGCCACGGTCGTCACGGTCGCGATCACCTCGCCAGCCACGGTCGTCGCGGTCGCGATCACCTCGCCAGCCATCACGAATTTGAACGATATCGCCCTGCGCCGTCACCGCCGGCCGCTCGGCCGGCATGGCGGCAGCCGGTGCGACGGACGCGAAAGCCGCACCGACGGAAATGGTTGCGGCGAGAAAGAGATGTGCGAGCTTCATGGCTGTTTCCTCATTGCTGATGAGGCGAAGATAAGCGGTCGCGGCTGAATTGGCGGTGAAGCAGCCCTTCAGACGCGGTTCATCAAGCGATACGTGCCATCTGAAAAGCCGGTGCGATTGAGCGAGGCAGCCGTGAACCCAGCTCTGTTTAGAAAGACGGTATCGTGGGGGAAGATGGTGCAGCTAACGGAGCATTCTCGAACCAGTCCGCCTTCGCTTAGTTGCTCTCTTCGGCTCGCCGAGCCGAAGCTCACAGAGCGTAGGCTGGTGCCCCCGCCAGGGTTCGAACCCGGGACCCCCTGATTACAAATCAGGTGCTCTACCAACTGAGCTACAAGGGCAATAGTTGCCCAACTAGCAGATTCTGTGATTCTGTAAAGGGAAAATCCGTGCCTGCGCGGACAGTTCGGCTGCAGCTCAAAACGCTTCGCGATAGAAAACGTCCTTGTCGCGCAAGGCCTTTATCCTTTAGCTAGGGCAACATCATAAAGGGCATTGCATGGGCCGTTCATTTCAGACGCTTTCCTTTCTCGCCTCACCAACGACGGAGGCGCTTGCCGCGCGCGAGGAGTTGATTCGCATCTATGGCGACGTCCCGGCCGACGAAGCCGACGTCATTGTCGCACTCGGCGGCGACGGATTCATGCTGCAGACGCTGCACAACACCATGAACTCCGGCAAGCTGGTTTACGGCATGAATCGCGGCTCGGTCGGCTTCCTGATGAACGACTATCGCACCGACCAGCTTCAGGAGCGCATCTGCGTCGCCGTCGAAAACGTCTTCCGGCCATTGCAGATGACGACGGCCAACGCCGACGGCACCAACTCGACGGCGCTCGCCATCAACGAGGTCTATCTTTTTCGCCAGTCCTATCAGGCCGCGAATCTAAGGGTTATGGTGGATGGGCGCGTCCGTCTGGAAGAACTGATCTGCGACGGGCTGATGGTGGCGACACCTGCCGGATCGACGGCGTATAATCTTTCCGCCCATGGCCCGATCCTGCCGCTCGAGGCGCCGCTGCTCGCCATGACGCCGGTCAGCGCTTTCAGGCCTCGGCGCTGGAGGGGCGCTCTGCTTCCGAACAAGGTGACCGTCGATATCGACATTCTCGAGCCGGAGAAGCGACCGGTGAACGCAGTGGCCGACAATACCGAGGTCAAGTCGGTGCTGCATATTCGCATCGCCCAGTCGGAGCATGTGACGGCGCGCATCCTTTCTGATCCCGACCGCTCCTGGTCCGACCGGATTCTAGCCGAGCAGTTCAAGGATTGAGACGATGGCAATGCGACGGATATTGATGACCAGCCTCCTGCTTGCGGGATGGAGCATTGCAGCGGAGGCCGGCCCGGCGCAGGATGCCCTCCTGCCGGCATCGGTGATTTTCGCGACCAGTACCGGCTACTGGGAGGACGATGGCAACGCACCGGCGGTCGAGCGGGTGCCGACGAGCGCCGAGAGCGTCGCCAATCCCGAGGGAAAGGCCGCGCAGCGCCACGGCTACTACAAGCTCTTTGCCGTCCGCCAGCCGGACAGGACCTCGAAGATCTATCTGCAGCAGATTGCCCAGACCGAGACCGGCCCGGCGATCGCCTCAACCATCGAGCTGCAGGAGTTCAGCGACCTGAAGCCTTACGTTACCGATATACGCCCCGAGAATTCGAACGGCATCATCAAGGAACCGGGGCTCTTCGCCACAGTCTATCTGAAGACCGACCCTGCCGCGGAGCCGGATGGCTGGACCGTGCTGATCGACGAATTCGGCGACATCACCGTCGAGAAAGCGACGAATTGAACGGCTGGGACGTGTTCGAAGGGCATTCAAGAGATGAAACTGGGCTTTCGCGACGGCGTCCTCTACGACGAGAAAAGGTCGAACTGGGACGCCGCCGGCCCTAGACCGATCAGTTGGTCCCTCTGGTACCCCGCCGCCGATGACGCACAAAGCGACGTCCCGGAAAGAAGCTGGTTCCAGAGGGCGGCCGTCGCCTGCGATGCACCCATCCGGCCGGAGGCCGGGCCCTATCCCCTCGTTCTGTTGTCGCATGGCACCGGCGGATCCGCGGCCGGGCTGGAGTGGCTGGCGCGACGCCTGGTCGATCGCGGGTTTGCAGCGCTCGGCGTCAGTCATCACGGCAATACCGGCATCGAGCCTTATCGCGCTGAAGGCTTTGCCTGCCTTTGGGAGCGGGCGCCTGACCTAAGCTACATGCTCGACCACCGCGATGCATGGCTCAGCGATCTCTCTGGCGATATCGATACGAACAGTGTCTTCGCAGCCGGATTTTCGGCCGGGGCCTATAGCGTGATGCTGCTTCTTGGGGCTGTCGCACAGTTCTCGCAGTTCGAACCATCGAGGATGAAGCCTGGTGGCGCGCGCGGACCAAGGGAATTTCCCGACCTTGCAGACTATATCCCGGCATTGCTGCGCACCAGCGATGTGTTTCGCGATTCATGGTCCCGGATGTCGAACTCCTACCGAGACGACAGAATCAAGGCCGCACTCATCTGCGCGCCAGGTCGGTCGGTTCTCGGTTTCAGCGAGGAAAGCCTGAAAGCTGTCGATGCGCCTGCCCTTATCCTGGTCGGTGACGCCGACAGGGCGGCACCGGCCGAAGAATGTTCGTCGTGGCTGCATGCGCGGCTCCGGCGCAGCGCCCTTAAAATCTTCAGCGGCGGCCTTGGACATTATGTCTTCGTGCCAGAGGGCACGGCGCTCGGCCTTGCCTTTGCGGCAGAACTCTTTACCGATCCCCCAGGCATCGAGCGCGCAGTCATTCATGAGGAGATTGCCAATCTGTCGGCAGCGCTGTTTCAAGTCAGCGGTATAAGCGCGATGGCTTGAGCAAAACAAAAGCCCCGTCTCCGGGGCTTTTGTTATCTCAATGCATCGATAATCCGATCAGTCGACATCCTCGACGACCGCGTCGGCGGCGCCGCTGATGCGGTGGGCAAGTGCTGCTTCCATAAACTCGTTCAGGTCGCCGTCGAGAACGTCGTCCGGCGCGCTGCTGGCGACACCAGTGCGAAGGTCCTTGACCAGCTGGTAGGGCTGCAGCACGTAGGAGCGGATCTGGTGACCCCAGCCGATCTCCGTCTTCGAAGCGGCTTCGGCGCTGGCAGCGTCCTCGCGCTTCTTCAGTTCCGCTTCGTACATGCGGGCGCGCAACATGTCCCAGGCCTTGGCACGGTTCTTGTGCTGCGAACGCTCCTGCTGGCACTGCACGACGATGCCCGTCGGGATATGCGTGATGCGCACGGCCGAGTCGGTGGTGTTGACGTGCTGGCCGCCGGCGCCCGACGAACGGTAGGTATCGATGCGGCAGTCGCTTTCGTTGATCTCGATCTGGATCGAGTCGTCGACAACCGGATAGACCCAAATCGACGAAAAGGAGGTGTGGCGACGCGCATTGCTGTCGTAGGGCGAGATCCGCACCAGGCGGTGCACGCCCGATTCCGTTTTCAGCCAGCCATAGGCATTGTGGCCCTTGACGAGCAGGGTCGCGGACTTGATGCCAGCCTCTTCGCCGTCATGAACTTCGAGAAGCTCGACCTTGAAACGCTGGCGTTCAGCCCAGCGGGTGTACATGCGCAGAAGCATGTTCGCCCAGTCCTGGCTTTCGGTGCCGCCGGCGCCGGAATGGACTTCGAGATAAGTGTCGTTGCCATCGGCTTCGCCGGAGAGCATGGCTTCCACCTGGCGGCGTGCAGCCTCGGCCTTCAAGGCCTTCAGCGTGTCCTCGGCTTCCTTGACGACGCTCTGGTCGCCCTCTTCCTCGCCAAGCTCGATCAGCTCGATATTGTCGTTCAGCTGCTGTTCGAGCTGCTTGACACCGTTAATGCCGTCATCCAGCTGCTGGCGCTCGCGCATCAGCTTCTGCGCTTCGGAAGCGTCGTTCCAGAGGTTCGGATCCTCTGCCTTGTTGTTCAACCAGTCCAGCCGTCTTATCGCCTGGTCCCAGTCAAAGATGCCTCCTCAGCAGGGTGATAGCCTGCTTGGTTTCATCGACCACGTTTTCGATTTCCGCTCGCATTTTCCTGCTTCTCTGTCGGTCTTATTCAGGTGCTGGTGACATAGAGACGCCCGCCGCGGATGTAAAGGGCCGCGGCGGGCGTGCAAAATTCAGGCCTCGGTCAGAACAGGCCGGGCGTGCCGGTCTGGACGGCCTGGTTCGCCTGCGGCGAGGTCTTCAGGATCTCTTCCGGCGCCATGGTGCTGTCCATGCCGATCACGGAGAAGCTGTCGGCCGGGCCGGTGCCGGGCTTGAAGGCCTCGACGATGGTGTTCGGATCGCCGTCGCCAGCCGCCATGCCGGTTTTGCGGTCGATCGAAATCAGGTTCATGCCTGACGGAATGACGAACTTCGATTCCGGCGTGTCCTTGACGGCAGCCTGCATGAATTCGTTGAAGATCGGGGCGGACAAGACGCCACCGGTGCCGCCGCGGCCGAGCGGGGCCGGCGTATCGAAGCCCATATAGAGGCCTGCAACCAGATCCGGCGTGAAGCCGACGAACCAGGCATCCTTCTCGTCGTTGGTGGTGCCGGTCTTTCCGGCGACGTCGCGACCGCCGAGATCAATCTTGCCGGCAGCGGTGCCGCGCTGGATGACGCCCTGCATCATCGAGGTGATCTGGTAGGCGGTCATCGGGTCGAGAACGGTTTCCCGATTGTCGACCACATTCGGCTCTTCCTGGTTCTGCCAGTCGCCGGCATTGCAGCCCTCGCACACACGCTCCTCATGTTTGAAGATCGTCTTGCCGTAGCGGTCCTGGATGCGGTCGATCAATGTCGGCTTGATCTGCTTGCCGCCATTGGCGATGACCGAATAGGCCGAGACCATGCGCAGCACAGTCGTGTCGCCGGCGCCGAGCGACATGGAAAGAACTGGCAGCATGTGATCGTAGATGCCGAAGCGCTCGGCATATTCGGCGACGATGTTCATGCCGAGATCGTTGGCGAGGCGCACCGTCATCAGATTGCGCGAATGCTCGATGCCCGAACGCAGCGTCGACGGGCCGCCGGATTCGCCGCCGTAGTTTTCCGGCCTCCAGACCTGGCCGCCCGAGACGATTTCGATCGGCGCATCCATGATGACGGAGGCCGGCGTATAACCATTGTCCATTGCCGCGGCGTAGACGAAGGGCTTGAACGAGGAGCCTGGCTGGCGCATCGCCTGGGTGGCGCGGTTGAATTCGGACTGGGCGTAGGAGAAACCGCCGACCATGGCGAGCACGCGGCCGGTCTTTGGGTCCATCGCGACCAGTCCACCCTGGACCTTCGGCGGCTGCTGCAGGCGGTAGGAAGTCGACGCGTCGTCGCCGAGCTTTGCGACATAAACGACGTCACCAGGCGCTACGGCGCCGACCGGCGATTTCGTGGTCTTGCGGGCGCCGTCGGCCGAACGGAAGGCCCATTGCATGTTCTTGGCGTCGATGGTGCCGCGTTGACGGTCGGCCGCAACCTTGCCGCTTCCATCCTTGGCCGGCTGCAGGCCGATGTCGACGGTCGAGTCGGACACGGCGAGCACGACGGCAAGCCGCCATTCCGGAACGTCGGACAGGGTGGGAATATCGGCTAGCGCCTTGCCCCAATCACCGCTTGCATCGATCTGCTTGATCGGGCCGTGGAAACCGCGGCGCTCATCATAGGTGACCAGACCGTCCTGCAGGGCCTTGCGGGCAGCGAGCTGCATCTGCGGATCGAGCGACGTGCGCACCGAAAGTCCGCCCTCATAAAGGACCTTTTCGCCGTACTGGTCGATCAGCTGGCGGCGCACGGCTTCGGCGAAATAATCCGAAGCAAAGAGCGATGGGCCAGTGGTGCGAGCGGTGACGCCGAGCGGCTGCTTCTTGGCTTCCTCGCCGTCGCTCTGGCTGACATAGCCGTTCTCAACCATACGGTCGATCACCCAGTTGCGGCGCTCGAGTGCAGCCTCGGGATGGCGGAACGGATGATAATTGGCAGGCCCCTTCGGCAGCGATGCCAGATAGGCGGCTTCGGCGACGGTCAGTTCGGTGACAGATTTGTTGAAATAGGTGAGTGCTGCGCCGGCGATGCCATAGGAATTCAGACCGAAGAAGATCTCGTTCAGGTAGAGTTCGAGGATCTTGTCCTTGCTGTAGGCCTGCTCGATACGGAAGGAAAGGATCGCTTCCTTGATCTTGCGGTCGATGGTCTGGTCCGAGCTCAGAAGGAAATTCTTGGCCACCTGCTGGGTGATTGTGGAGGCACCGACCGGGCGGCGGCCGGAACCGAAATTCTGCAGGTTGACGAGAATTGCGCGGCCGAGGCCGGTGAGATCAACGCCCGGATGATTGTAGAAATTCTTGTCTTCGGCCGACAGGAAAGCGGCCTTCACGCGGTCGGGAATAGCCTGGATCGGCAGGAAGAGACGCTTTTCCTTGGCGTATTCGGCCATTAGAGCGCCGTTTCCGGCATGGACGCGGGTCGTCACCGGCGGCGCATAGCTGTTCAGAACGGCATAGTCCGGAAGATCCTTCGCGACATTGGCGAGATAGATGGCAATACCCGCCGCCGCGACCAGAAACAGGACGCAGGCCATTCCGAAGAAATATCCAAAAAGTCTAACCATATTTCAGCTACCGGTCTTTCCGATCTTCAATCGGCGCAGCCGCAACGATTGTACAGATCAAGGCAATTTGCACGTTGCGCGGCTTACTCCATGAGCGTTACCGCCACAAGCCGATTCCGCGCTCAAGGCTTACGAAACATAAGCCGGAGTAACGGCGCGAATGTGAGCAAAATAGGGCTGTCTGCGCCGCATTCACCGCTGCCGCCGCGTTTCATTAGAACTGTCACATCCAAGCAACGCCTGTCGCCGCCGCCAACCTGAGGTATCTTCCTCAGAATTTGATTCATGCAGCGCACTTAAATCTTTGTTTTTATGAATCTTTGTTTTTATGCAGGCCGCCGCGCCGCAACCGCTGCAGATTTTTAGGCGGTGACCGTCAGCCGCCATTCGCCATGACGGCGGCGCGGTATCGCTTGACCGCGTCGGTCAAGAGACCGGCAATCTTCCCGCGCCAGGCCTCGTCGAGCAGCAGTTTCTCGTCCTCGGCATTCGAAAGGAACCCGATCTCGAGAAGGATCGATGGCACGTCAGGAGCCTGCAGTACGCGGAAGCCGGCATGACGGTGCGGATTGTTGATGGTGCCGACCTGATCCTTGAAAGAATTCAGCACGCTCTCGGCCAGGGAGATCGAGAAGGCCTGCGTTTCGCGCCGTGTCAGATCGAGCAGGATGTCGGCAACCTCCGGCGGCTCGGCAACCGTCTCCTTCCCGGCGATCTGGTCGGAGAGGTTTTCCCGTTCGGCAAGGTCGGCGGCGAGCTTGTCGGATGCCTTGTCGGAGATCGTGTAGACGGTGGCGCCGCGGATATCCTTCTGCTTCAGCGTGTCGGCATGCAGCGAAATGAAAAGGCCGGCATGGTTCTGGCGGGCGATCAGCACACGCTGCGAAAGCGACAGGAACTCGTCATCCTCACGCGTCAGGAAAGCCTTGATGCCCGGCTCCTTGTTCAGCCGGTCGGTCAAAGCCTTGGCGAAGGCAAGCGTCACCTGCTTTTCCTCGGTCTTGGTGTCGACGCCGATCGCGCCGGTGTCGATGCCGCCATGGCCTGCATCGACGGCGATGACGAAATCGCCGGGAGCAGCTTTTTCCGGTGCCGGAATGGCGCTGGTCGTCTGAGCCGCCTCACCTCGATCGCTCCAGGATTGCGTCTTCACTAGTTCGGCAAAGGCCCGCTTGTCGATCATCTCGGCATCGAGCACGAGGCGATGACCCCTGCCGGCCTCGTCGGCCTGCACTTTGGCAAGCGCCAGCTTCACCGGCCCTGCCGTCGTCAGCACGATACGGGCGCTCTCCTCGTCCATCTTGCCGTAGCGGATATCCTTGAACAGGCCGCGGGCGGCAAGATCCTTCGCCGGAAAACCGAAGGCGGTCGCCGGAAGGTCGACGACGATGCGTTCCGGATTGGCGATATAGTGGACCGAGAAGCGCGGCTCGCGATCGAAATCGATGACGATGCGCGTCCTTGCATCGTCGCCGACGATGCGCGCGCCATAGGCAAGCAGCGGATCCCCGGCCTCGACGGAGCTGGCAGCGACCGGCAGGAGACTAGCAGCCAAAAGCGCCGCCAGAACCCGCCTTGCGATTGTCGATCGCCGCGCTGCGGATTTCGCCGCGATCTGAGCCCTCTTAAACAATAAACCGCCACACCCTATTTGTATTGCGATGGACCCGACGCAGCTGCGGCCAGCGTCCCTGTGACGAAACACCCGCTGTGGCCTGCCGAATCGCGATCACTTTATCCCCAGTTTCTATGCGTTGCGAAATCCATCAATATTATGGCACATTTGGCTTTTCCCTTGCTATTGTGACACAGAAAACATACAACGAATTTCAGGGTAAAGTGTTGACGGGATAGAGTCGCCGCAAAGGCTGCCAGCCAGATCAGGACCTGGCGCCACACCGGTCATCGTCCGCCGTCTCATGCGCTTAATCCCTAGAACTGGATCCTGATTTTCCGGCTCATTGTCGGAATTCATTGGTGGATCAGCCACCACGCTCTCAGGGAGCAAACTCATCGGACCCGAACGGGTCTTCGTATTTGTCGATCACGCTTGGTTGTTGATGGTTTCGCAGCAGGTTTTATCTGAAGTGTACAGGCCCCGGACCGAAATGGTTCCGGTTGCGGTCTGGCTGCTGCCCTCCCCCTCGCATCAGGCGCGACTTTCATTATCCGGCGCGGCCACTGCGGACCGCATTCTTTCTGTCTCAACAGCAGTCGGGAATGCGCTCTCGCGGCCACGCCGAGGAGCACAGCTTACATGGCAGACAAAATGCTTATCGATGCGTCTCACGAGGAAGAGACGCGCGTCGTTGTCGTTCGCGGGAACCGCATAGAAGAATTTGACTTCGAGTCCCAGCACAAGAAGCAGATCCGCGGCAACATCTATCTTGCAAAGGTAACGAGGGTCGAGCCCTCGCTGCAAGCCGCCTTCGTCGACTACGGCGGCAACCGGCACGGCTTCCTGGCCTTCGCCGAAATCCATCCCGACTATTATCAGATACCGCTTGCCGACCGTCAGGCATTGCTTCGGGCCGAAGCCGAGGAGCATCGCCGCGACGAGGACGTCGAGCATGTCGAAACCGCACCGATGGTCGATCTTTCCAAGCAGGATCAGCCGGATGTCGGCATCGTGCCGGCAGAGGCGCCGGAAACGGCTGCCGTAACGGAAGAGACGGCAGCGGTAGAAGCCGCAGCATCTCCCGCGGCCGCCGAGGAAGCGCCGGCGAAGAAGGCAAGGCCGCGTCGCAGCCGCAAGAAGGCCGTAGAACCGGCCGCCGAAACGACGGCGACCGAAGACGCTGTTCCCACAGACGTTGAAGCCGAAGGCGCGTCGAGCGTCGACAACGAGGATGACGGCTCGACCGGCGGCGCGATGGCCGCCATGGTGGAAACCGACTCGATCTCCGAGGACGTCGATACCAGCAAGCGTCGCCACGATGATGACGACGATGATGACGATCACGGCGAAGAGGAAGTCATCGAATCCGTCGGCGCCGAAGACGCCATGGAAGAAGTGCCGGACCGCGTGCAGCGCAAGCCGCGCAAGCAGTACCGCATCCAGGAAGTCATCAAGCGCCGCCAGATCCTGCTCGTGCAGGTCGCCAAGGAAGAGCGCGGCAACAAAGGTGCAGCCCTTACCACCTATCTCTCGCTCGCCGGCCGCTATTCCGTCCTGATGCCGAACACGGCGCGCGGCGGCGGCATTTCCCGGAAGATCACCAATCCTGCCGACCGCAAGCGCCTGAAGGAAATCGCGCGCCTGCTCGAGGTGCCGCAGGGCATGGGCGTCATCCTTCGCACCGCCGGTGCCAACCGCACCAAGGTCGAGGTCAAGCGTGACTTCGAATATCTGATGCGCCTGTGGGAAAATGTGCGCACGCTGACGCTGGCGTCGACCGCTCCCTGCCTCGTCTATGAGGAAGGCTCGCTGATCAAGCGCTCGATCCGCGACCTCTACAATAAGGATATCAGCGAAGTCATCGTTTCCGGTGAAGAAGGCTATCGTGAAGCGAAAGACTTCATGAAGATGCTGATGCCGAGCCATGCCAAGGTGGTTCAGCCTTACCGCGACATCCACCCGATCTTCTCGCGCTCCGGCATCGAAGCTCAGCTCGATCGCATGTTGCAGCCGCAGGTGACGCTGAAGTCCGGCGGCTACCTGATCATGAACCAGACCGAAGCGCTGGTCTCGATCGACGTCAACTCCGGCCGCTCGACCCGCGAACATTCGATCGAAGACACCGCGCTGCAGACGAATCTCGAGGCTGCAGACGAAGTCGCCCGCCAGCTTCGCCTTCGCGACCTTGCCGGCCTGATCGTCATCGACTTCATCGACATGGAAGAGAAGCGCAACAACCGCGCTGTCGAGAAGAAGCTGAAGGAATGCCTGAAGAACGACCGCGCCCGCATCCAGGTCGGCCGGATCTCGCATTTCGGCCTGCTCGAAATGTCGCGACAGCGCATCCGCGCGTCGGTTCTCGAATCGACCACGCAGGTCTGCTCGCATTGCGGCGGCACCGGGCATGTGCGCTCGCAGTCCTCCGTCGCGCTGCATGTCCTGCGCGGTATCGAAGAATATCTGCTGAAGAACACCACGCACAACATCACCGTGCGCACCACGCCTGACATTGCGCTCTATCTGCTCAACCACAAGCGCCAGACGATCATCGATTACGAAAGCCGTTTCGGCGTCGCTATCGTCATCGATGCGGACGGTTCGGTCGGAGCACAGCATTTCGCGATCGATCGCGGCGAGCCGGTGGAAAACCCGGTCAAGATCGAAACGCTCTTCAACTTCGCAGCCATTCCCGAGGATGACGACGACGACATCGTCATCGAAGTGGATGAGGAGGAAGACGAGGAACTCGAGGAAAAGCCGGCCGTTGCCGAACGGCCGGTCGCAGCACGCTCGGAAGGCGAAGCTGACGGCAACCGCAAGCGCAAGCGCCGCAGGCGCCGCCGTGGCCGCAACGGCAATGCCGAGCAGCCGGCATCGGCAGCAGGCGAAGCCGGCGACGAGGATGAGGACGGTGACGACGAGGGCAGCGAAGGTGATGAAACCACCGAAGCTACGCCCGAGACAGGCGCTGAAAGCGAAGAATCGCAGCGCCGCAAGCGGCGCCGTCGCGGCAAGCGTGGCGGCCGTCGCAATCGCGCCGAAGATGGCTCCGAACTGACAGCCGGCGAAGCCGGTGAAGACAATGGCGGCGACGAGGAAGAAGGCGACGACGTTTCGAACGACGGCGCTCCAAGCGAAGCCGTAGCGGTCGAGGCGATTGCCGAGCCGGCCGACGAAGGCCAGGCAGCGATGGCAGCCGTCGAGAGCGCAACCGTCATAACCGAAGATGTGAAGCCCGCCCGCAGCCGCGGCCGCCGCAAACCGGCCGCAGCGCCGGTCGAGGAACCGGTTGCCGAGACTGCACCTGTGGCCGAGGCCGAACCGGAATTGGTTGAAGCCTCCGCCGATCTCGAAACATCCGTTCAGGAAGAGGCAAAGCCGGTTCGCGCCAACCGCGAATCCAACATTTCCTCCTCCGAGCCGACGGTGAAATCCACCCGCGTCGAGAATGGCGAAGGCGATGACGGCAAGCCGAAGAAAGCCGGCTGGTGGCAGCGCCGTGGCTTCTTTTGAACGCTGATTTTCGGACGTAAACACTGAAATCCGGCCGCGGCGACGCGGCCGGATTTTCGTTTATGGCGATGACATCGTCGCCGAGCTTGGACCGCCGTGACGTGGATGTGTATCTCTTATGATGATTACACTTGGGGCGCGATCATGCGGACGAATATCGATATCGATGATGCCTTGCTCGACGCGGCAATGACCGCCACGGGGATTGGCGACAAAAAAGGCCACCGCCGACCGGGCCTTGCGAAGTCTCGTTGAGAGGCACCGCCGGAAAATGCGATCGCAGATCTCGCAGGGATAGATTGGGAAAGCGACCTCGGCGCGATACGTCGCGACCGGCCGGAGACGATCTGTGATCGTCGTCGACAGGGCCCGATGGTCGAGCGTCGCGGCCTCGGGACCGCCTCAGCGCACTTGCGATCAGGCCGCCGGCGGATAGAGCAGGTCGACGATGTAGCTGGCGTCGAAGCGGGAATCGAGCATGCCGTAGGTGGAGCGCCAGCCGCCGGCAAGACGCGTCTCGATGAAGGCATCGGCAATGCGCCCAGCGCCCAGCCGATAGAGTTCGGCGGCACCGGCGGCGAGCGCCAGCTGCTCGACGAGCAGGCGGGCGGCGCCCTCATCCTGTTCACAGAGCGCGATTGCGGCGCGCAGCACGTCGATCGTCTTCTTGCCGGCAGGGCCGAGATCGCGGGCTAGGCCGGCGAAGACCGTTTCGAACAGATCCTTGCCGCGGTTGAGCACGCGCAGCACGTCGAGCGCCATGACGTTGCCGGAGCCTTCCCAGATGGCGTTGACGGGAGCCTCGCGGTAATGGCGGGCGATCGGGCGTTCTTCGATGTAGCCGTTGCCGCCAATACATTCCATCGCCTCGTAGATCAGCGCAGGCGCGATCTTGCAGCACCAGTATTTGGCGACCGGCGTCATGACACGGGCATAGGCCGCTTCCTCGGCATTGCCGCGCGCCTTGTCGAAGGCGTCGGCTAGACGGAAGGACAGTGCCGTCGCGGCGGCGACGTCGAGCGCCATGTCGGCGAGCACCCTCGTCATGATCGGCTGGTTGACGAGCATCTTGCCGAAGACGCTGCGGCCGCGGGTGTGGTGCACGGCTTCGGCGAGCGAGGCGCGCATGATGCCTGACGAGGCCAGCGCGCAGTCGAGCCGGGTGAGCGTCACCATATCGAGGATCGTGCGGATGCCGGCATCCGGACCACCGAGCAGGAAACCGAAGGTGTCAGTAAACTCGACCTCGGAAGAGGCGTTGGAGCGGTTGCCGACCTTGTCCTTCAGCCGCTGGAACTGCAGCCCATTGGCGGAACCATCCTCCAGAAGACGCGGCACGAGAAAGCAGCCCATGCCCTCCTTCGTCTGCGCCAGCATGATGAAGGCATCGCTCATCGGCGCCGACATGAACCATTTGTGCCCGGACAGCCGGTAGATGCCCTCGCTGACCTTTTCGGCAGCACTCCTGTTGGCGCGCACATCCGTGCCGCCCTGCTTTTCCGTCATGCCCATGCCGATGGTCACGGCGGATTTCTGCATGGCGGGCTTGTTCGACGAATCATATTTGCGCGAGAGAATTTTGGGCGCCCAGTCCTTCTGGACCGCGGGCGAGGCCGAGAGTGCCGCAACGGAGGCGCTCGTCATCGTCAGCGGGCAGAGATGGCCGGATTCCAGCTGCGACGTCAGATAAAACCGCGCGGCGCGAACCTTATGGGCCTCGTCCTTGGCATCGGTATCGGCCTGGGGATCCCAGACGGAGGAATGCAGGCCGACCGACATGGAGCGGCGCATCAGCGCATGCCAGGCGGGGTGAAACTCGACGACGTCGACGCGCTCACCGCGCGGACCGTGGGTGCGCAGCTGCGGCGCGCCCTGGTTCGCCATGCGCGCCATCTCCTGCGCCTCCGGCGAGGTGACGTAGCGGCCCATGTTTTCCAGGTCTTCGCGGATGCCGCGTGGCAGGGCCGCCGTCAGGTCGACGATCAGCGGATCGGACCGATAGGCGTTGATGCCGGACCACAGGCTCGGCTGGTTGAGTTCTGCGAGTTTGTCGTCAGTCCGGTTGGCGGAGGTCATAATTCGCTTCTAGTGTAAGAACCCGGCAAAGGGAAACCGGAAGTTATGATTCGGTTCATTCTGCTCTATCGGAATTCGGGCGAAAATGCATGGGGACATAAGCCTTTGCCCACAGCACATGCTTGCCCCGGCGGGCAGCACTCTTTATAGACCCGCCAGAGACAGCAAGAGGCAGGGTCATGGTCTTTTTCCCCCACCGCCACCTCATCGGCATCAAGGGCCTCACCGAGCAGGATATCACCTATCTTCTCGACAAGGCGGACGAGGCCGTCAAGATCAGCCGCCAGAGAGAAAAGAAAACGTCGACGCTCCGCGGGCTGACGCAGATCAACCTCTTCTTCGAGGCATCGACCCGCACGCAGGCCTCCTTCGAGCTTGCCGGCAAGCGGCTCGGCGCCGACGTCATGAACATGTCGGTCGGCAATTCCTCGGTGAAGAAAGGCGAAACGCTGATCGACACGGCGATGACGTTGAATGCGATGCGCCCAGATGTGCTGGTGATCCGCCATTCAAGCGCAGGTGCGGCCGCCCTTCTCGCCCAGAAGGTCTCCTGCTCGGTCGTCAATGCCGGTGATGGGCAGCATGAACATCCGACCCAGGCGCTGCTCGACGCGCTGACGATCCGCCGCGCCAAGGGCAAGCTGTCGCGCATCATCGTGGCGATCTGCGGCGACGTGCTGCATTCGCGGGTGGCGCGCTCCAATATCCTACTGCTCAACGCGATGGGCGCCCGCGTGCGTGTCGTCGCGCCTGCGACCCTCCTGCCGGCCGGCATCGCCGAGATGGGCGTCGAGGTCTTTCATTCGATGCAGGAAGGGCTGAAGGACGCCGACGTCGTGATGATGCTGCGGCTGCAGCGCGAGCGCATGTCCGGCGCCTTCGTGCCTTCGGTGCGCGAATACTATCACTTCTACGGGCTCGACGCCGAAACGCTGAAAGCGGCGAAGGACGACGCGCTGGTCATGCATCCCGGCCCGATGAACCGCGGCGTCGAAATCGCTTCGGAAGTGGCGGACGGGCCGCAGAGCGTGATCGCCGAACAGGTGGAGATGGGGGTCGCAGTGCGCATGGCCGTCATGGAGACGCTGCTCGTCTCGCAGAACCAGGGTCCCCGAAGCGATGGAATGATGGCATGAGCAACCCGATCGTCCTCAAGAACGTCCGCATCATCGATCCGTCGCGCAATCTCGACGAAGTCGGGACGATCATTGCCGAAAACGGCGTGATCCTTGCCGCCGGCGGCAAGGCGCAGAACCAGGGTGCACCGGAAGGCGCCGTCATCCGCGACTGCACGGGCCTTGTCGCCACGCCCGGGCTCGTCGACGCGCGCGTCCATGTCGGCGAACCCGGCGGCGAGCACCGTGAGACGATCGCCTCGGCGAGCCGGGCGGCGGCGGCCGGCGGCGTCACCTCGATCATCATGATGCCGGACACCGATCCTGTTATCGACGACATTGCGCTTGTCGAATTCGTCAAGAAGACGGCGCGGGATACGGCCGCCGTCAACGTCTATCCGGCGGCCGCCATTACCAAGGGCCTTTCCGGCGAGGAGATGACGGAGATCGGCCTCTTGATGCAGGCAGGCGCCGTCGCCTTCACCGATGCCCATTCCAGCGTCCACGACACGCAGGTGCTGCGCCGGATCATGACCTATGCGCGCGAATTCGGCGCCGTCATCTCCTGCGAAACGCGCGACAAATATCTCGGCGCCAACGGCGTCATGCATGAGGGGCTTTTCGCCAGCTGGCTCGGGCTCTCCGGCATTCCAAGGGAAGCCGAGCTCATCCCGCTCGAACGCGATCTCAGGATCGCGCAGCTGACGCGCGGCCGTTATCACGCCGCGATGATCTCGGTGCCGGAATCGGTCGAGGCGATCGAACGCGCCCGCAGCCGTGGCGCCAAGGTGACCTGCGGCATCTCGATCAACAATCTGGCGCTCAACGAAAACGACATCGGTGAATACCGCACCTTCTTCAAGCTCTATCCGCCGCTGCGCCCGGAAGATGACCGGGTGGCCATGGCCGACGCCCTTGCGAGCGGCGCGATCGATATCATCGTCTCCTCGCACGACCCGCAGGATGTCGATACGAAGCGCCTGCCCTTCGGCGAGGCGGAGGACGGCGCGATCGGCCTCGAAACCATGCTGGCGGCAGCCCTCAGGCTTCACCATGGCGGCCAGGTGAGCCTGATGCGCCTGATCGACGCCATGTCCACCCGCCCCGCGCAAATCTTCGGCCTCGCCGCCGGCACGTTGAAGCCGGGCGCTGCGGCCGATATCGCGCTGATCGATCTCGATGAGCCTTGGCTTGTCGCCAAAGACATGCTTCTCTCCCGCTCAAAGAATACGCCGTTCGAGGATGCGCGTTTCAGCGGGCGGGCGGTCGCGACTTACGTCTCGGGAAAGCTTGTCCACGCACTCTAGAGCAATTCCTGATTTCTCTGAGTGACGGAAATGCTCTATCTTTTTGTTTTTACGCAATTCGGCACGCAAAACCGCTGCGCAGTTTTGCTGGAATTGCTCTAGAATTGGATGGTTTTAGGCCGGGTCGGCCTAAAATCTGAATCCTCTTCTAAATTATATAGTTAGAGCATGAGGTCGTCCGAAAACCGCTCACAGTTTTCGGCATCATGCTCTAGGATCGACACCATCGCCGTCCATCCCGAAGCGGGAGAAGGCTGACTCGAGGATAGGCCACGGAGGGGCTGAGGGGGCATATGTTATCCAATCTCATGTCATGGCAGATCACGCTGCCGATCGCGCTTGCCGCCGCCGTTATCGGCTATCTCTTCGGGTCGATACCCTTCGGCCTGATCCTCACGCGTGCCGCCGGCCTCGGCGACGTGCGCAGCATCGGCTCCGGCAATATCGGCGCAACCAATGTGCTCAGAACAGGAAACCGGACGCTCGCCGCGGCGACGTTGCTGCTCGATGCGCTGAAGGCATCGGCCGCAGCCTGGATCGTCGGCTATTTCCTCGGTGACGAGGCCGCGATCATCGCCGGCTTTTTCGCCTTCATCGGCCATCTCTTCCCGGTCTGGATCGGCTTCAAGGGCGGCAAGGGTGTCGCCACCTATATCGGTACCCTGCTCGGCGTCGCGCCGATCATGGTCGTGCTCTTCGCCGCCGTCTGGCTAGCGGTGGCTTTCACCACCCGCTACTCCTCACTGTCGGCGTTGGTTGCCATGCTTGTCATTCCGGTTGCACTGTGGATACTGGGCAACGAAAAGGTTGCGGCAGTGATGGCGATCATGACCCTCATCTCCTACTGGAAGCACAAGGCGAATATTTCGCGCCTGATGAGCGGGACGGAAAGCAAGATCGGGGCAAAGGGATAATGGATGCGCTGAGCGCCGGACCAAAAGGCGTTGTTCTGACCGAACGGCAAAGAATTGCCTGGTTGCGCCTCATCCGTTCCGACAATATTGGCCCTGCCACCTTTCGCGACCTCATCAATCATTTCGGTTCGGCCGAGGCAGCACTTGCCGCACTGCCGGAGCTTTCGGCGCGTGGCGGCGCCACGCGGGCAATCCGCATCGCCAGCGAGGCCGAGGCACATCGGGAACTCGAGGCGGCGCGTCGCTTCGGCGCCCGCTTCGTCGGCATCGGCGAGCCGGACTACCCGCAAGCTCTGAAGCAGATCGACGGCGCGCCGCCGCTTCTGGCCGTCAAGGGCGCGCTTGCCGCCGCCAAGCGACCGGCCGTCGGCATCGTCGGCTCGCGCAACGCCTCGATCGCCGGTGCGAAATTCGCGGCGATGGTGGCACGCGACTGCGGCCGGGCTGGATATACCGTGGTCTCCGGCCTGGCGCGCGGCATCGATACATCAGCCCACCGGGCAAGCCTCGACACAGGCACGATCGCGGCGCTCGCCGGTGGCCTCGACCAGCCCTACCCGCCGGAGAATGTCGGCCTACTCGAAGAGATAACCGACGGCAACGGCCTGGCGGTGAGCGAGATGCCCTTCGGCTGGGAGCCCCGCGCCCGCGACTTCCCGCGCCGCAACCGGCTCATCGCCGGCATCGGGCTCGGCCTCGTCGTCATCGAAGCGGCATCGCGTTCGGGCTCGCTGATCACGGCACGGCTTGCCGGCGAGTTCGGCCGTCTGGTGTTTGCCGTGCCCGGCTCACCGCTCGATCCGCGTTGCCATGGCACCAACGGCCTGCTGAAGGACGGTGCTTCGATCGTCACCGCACCCGCCGATGTCATTGAGGCCCTGGCGCCGCTTGCGCAATTCGACCTGTTCCCGTCATCGATGGCGGAAGAGCCTGCGCGTGACGGCAAGTCGATATCGGTGCCACCCGGCGATTCCGATCGAAACCGCATCATCGATGCGCTCGGGCCGACGCCGGTCGAGATCGACGACGTCATCCGCCATACGGGCCTGTCGGCATCCGCGGTCTATCTGATCCTTCTGGAGCTTGATATTGCCGGCAGGCTGCACCGGCAGCAGGGCGGCCTCGTCTCGCTTTCCGATTGAACCTTGCGCGACATCAGGCGGCGGCTACGCGAATTGCCGAACCCTGTATCGAAATGATAACCTATCTAAAATTGTATTTTCCCGATAATCTCCCCTCGGCTGCAACAGATGCAAGAGGTAAAATTGTAGCAAACCCCTTGACCGCGGCGATTTCCCTGTCCATGTCGGAGGGCCGATATCCAAGTTGCGGTATGTGTTGCGCTGGTTTCAACGCTGGCGTCGCTTCCTTTTTAGAGAATCATCATGAATGTTGTAGTGGTGGAATCGCCTGCCAAGGCCAAGACGATCAATAAGTATCTGGGTCCGGGATACAAAGTGCTCGCCTCCTTCGGTCATGTGCGCGATCTGCCTGCCAAGGATGGCTCAGTCCTCCCCGATCAGGATTTCGAAATGCTTTGGGAGGTCGACAGCGCCTCCGCCAAGCGGATGAAGGACATTGCCGACGCGGTGAAATCCGCCGATGGCCTGTTTCTCGCAACCGACCCGGATCGCGAAGGCGAAGCGATTTCCTGGCACGTTCTCGACATGCTGAACAAGAAGCGCGTGCTGAACGGCAAGCCGGTCAAGCGCGTCGTCTTCAATGCGATCACCAAGAAGGCGGTGCTCGACGCGATGGCCGATCCGCGCGACATCGACGTGCCGCTGGTCGACGCCTATCTCGCGCGCCGCGCGCTCGATTATCTCGTCGGCTTCAATCTTTCGCCAGTGCTGTGGCGCAAGCTGCCCGGTGCGCGGTCGGCCGGCCGCGTTCAGTCTGTGGCGCTTCGCCTGGTCTGCGACCGCGAATCCGAGATCGAGCGCTTCATTTCCGAGGAGTACTGGAACATCTCGGCGCTTCTGAAGACGCCGCGCGGCGACGAGTTCGAGGCAAGGCTGGTTTCGGCGAACGGTAAACGGCTGCAGCCGCGCGCAATCGGCAACGGCGAAGATGCCGGCCGGCTGAAGGCCTTGCTCGAAGGTGCGAGCTATGTCGTCGACACGGTCGAGGCGAAGCCGGTCAAGCGCAACCCCGGACCGCCGTTTACGACCTCGACGCTGCAGCAGGCCGCCTCCTCCAATCTCGGCTTCTCCGCCTCGCGCACCATGCAGATTGCCCAGAGACTCTATGAGGGCGTCGATATCGGCGGCGAGACGGTGGGTCTCATCACCTACATGCGAACCGACGGCGTTCAGATGGCACCCGAGGCGATCGATGCGGCTCGCAGCGCCATCGTCGACCAGTTCGGCGAACGCTATATGCCGGAAAAGCCACGCTTCTACTCGACCAAGGCGAAAAATGCCCAGGAGGCGCACGAGGCGATCCGCCCGACCGATTTCTACCGCTCGCCCGACCGTGTGCGCAAATTCCTCGATGCCGACCAGATCCGGCTCTACGAGCTGATCTGGAAGCGCGGTATCGCCAGCCAGATGGCGTCGGCCGAGATCGAGCGCACGACGGCTGAAATCACCGCCGACAACAAGGGTGAGAAGGCCGGGCTTCGCGCCGTCGGCTCCGTGATCCGCTTCGACGGCTTCATCGCCGCCTATACCGACCAGAAGGAGGATGGCGAGCAGAGCGACGATGGCGACGAGGATGGCCGCCTGCCGGAGATCATTGCGCGCGAAACGCTCGCCAAGCAGAAGATCAATTCGACCCAGCATTTCACCGAGCCGCCGCCGCGTTATTCGGAAGCCTCGCTCATCAAGAAGATGGAAGAGCTCGGCATCGGCCGCCCCTCCACCTATGCTGCGACCCTCGCGACGCTGCGCGACCGCGACTATGTGACGATCGACAAACGCAAGCTGATCCCGCAGGCCAAGGGCCGGCTGGTGACGGCTTTCCTCGAAAGCTTCTTCACCAAATATGTCGAATACGACTTCACCGCCGACCTCGAGGAAAAGCTCGACCGGATTTCGGCCGGCGAGCTGAACTGGAAGCAGGTGCTGCGCGATTTCTGGAAGGATTTCTTCGCCCAGATCGAGGACACCAAGGAACTGCGCGTCACCAACGTGCTCGATTCTCTGAACGAGGCGCTGGCACCACTCGTCTTCCCGAAACGGGAAGACGGCAGTGATCCCAGAATCTGCCAAGTCTGCGGCACCGGCAACCTGTCGCTGAAACTCGGCAAATACGGCGCCTTCGTCGGCTGCTCCAACTATCCGGAATGCAACTACACCCGCCAGCTCTCTTCTGAAAACGGCGGAGAAGCAGACGGCGCAGCACTTAACGAGCCGAAGAACCTCGGCACCGATCCGACCACCGGCGAGGAGCTGACGCTGCGTTCCGGCCGCTTCGGCCCCTATATCCAGCGCGGCGACGGCAAGGAAGCCAAACGCGCTTCGCTGCCGAAGGGTTGGAAGCCCGAGGACATCGACTATGAAAAGGCGATGGCGCTGATCTCGCTGCCGCGCGATATCGGCAAACATCCAGAATCCGGCAAGATGATCTCGTCCGGCATCGGCCGCTATGGGCCGTTCCTCCTCCATGACGGTTCCTACGCCAATCTGGAAACCGTCGAGGACGTGTTCTCGGTCGGCCTCAACCGCGCCGTGACTGTTATCGCCGAAAAGGCAAAACAGGCCCCGGGCCGGGGCGCGCGCGGCACGCCGGCGGCGCTGAAAACACTCGGCGATCATCCTGATGGCGGCGCCATCACCGTTCGCGACGGCAAGTACGGCCCCTATGTCAACTGGGGCAAGGTCAACGCCACACTGCCGAAGGGCAAGGATCCGCAGGCGATCACCGTCGAGGAGGCGCTTGCGCTGATCGCCGAAAAGGCCGGCAAGGCACCTGTGGGCAAGGCGGCCAAGGCGAAAGCCAAGCCGAAGGCGGCAGCCGCGGAAGCCAAGGCCACCAAGACGGCCGCCAAGCCGAAGGCAACGAAGGCGAAAGCGCCCGCGAAATCGAAAAAGAGCTGACGTGAGCAGGATACCGCGCGACAGAACGAACCCTGCGGGCAAGCGTCCGGGCAAGATCGGCCGCGCCGGCAAGGATGCCCCCGCCGTCGAGCCGCTGAACATCGTCCACGGCGCGCTGCCTTCGCGCGAGGTGATCTTGCGCTTCATCGCCGATCACCCGCAGAAAGCGTCTAAACGCGAACTCGCCAAGGCTTTCGGCCTGAAGGGCGACAACCGCGTCGAGCTCAAGCACATGCTGCAGGAGCTCGAGCAAGAAGGCATGCTGCAGAAGAACCGCAAGTCGCTGATCCGTCCCGGTGCGCTGCCGCCCGTCACGGTTCTCGATATCACCACGCGCGACAAGGATGGCGATCTGATCGGCCGGCCGGCGGAATGGCCGGAAGACCAAGGCGTAGCACCCGCCGTCGCCATCCGCCAGCAATCGCCCGCAGGCCGCCAGGGCAAGGGCAAGGCGCCCGTCGCCGGGCTCGGCGACCGCATCCTGGCGAAGATCTTCCCGGCTGTCGATCGTGGCGGGCCGGCCTATACGGCGCGGATCATCAAGGTGATCGACAGGCGCCGCGGCGCATCGATGGGCGTTTTCCGCACTGCACCGGGCGGCGGCGGCCGTCTGCTGCCGATCGAACGGCGCGGCGAGGAGATGGTGATCGATCCCGACTTCACCGGCGGCGCCACGGACGGCGATCTGGTCGAAGTCGAAATCGCCCGTCTCGGCCGTTTCGGCCTGCCGCGCGCCAAGGTTCTTTCCGTCGTCGGCTCGGTCGGTTCGGAAAAGGCGATCTCGATGATCGCGATCCATGCACACGGCATCCCGCATGTCTTCCCGCCGGCCGTCATCGCTGAGGCGGACGCCGCAAAACCGGCCAGCATGTCGCATCGCGAGGATTGGCGCGACGTGCCGCTGATCACCATCGACCCGGCCGATGCCAAGGACCATGACGACGCCGTCTATGCCGAGCTCGACCCCTCGCCCGACAATCCCGGCGGCGTCATCGTCACTGTCGCGATTGCCGACGTCTCCTGGTATGTCCGCCCCAATTCACCGCTCGACCGCGAGGCGCTGAAGCGCGGCAACTCGGTCTATTTCCCGGATCGCGTCGTGCCGATGCTGCCGGAGCGCATCTCCAACGATCTCTGCTCGCTGAAGGAAGGCGTCGACCGTCCGGCGCTCGCCGTGCGCATGAGCTTTTCCGGCGAAGGCCGCAAGATCGGCCACACTTTCCATCGCATCATGATGAAGAGCGCGGCCAAGCTGTCCTACCAGCAGGCCCAGGCAGCGATCGACGGCAAACCGGACGATCAGACCGGACCGATGCTCGAGCCGATCCTGAAGCCGCTCTGGCACGCCTATGAGGTGATGAAGTGCGGACGCGACCGGCGCCAGCCGCTCGAACTCGACATGCCGGAGCGCAAGATTCTACTGAAGCCCGACGGTACGGTTGACCGGGTCGTCGTGCCGCCACGGCTCGACGCGCACAAGCTGATCGAAGAGATGATGATCCAGGCGAATGTCTGCGCCGCCGAGACGCTGGAAAAGAAGCGGCAGCCGCTGATCTATCGCATTCATGACGGCCCGACGCTTGCCAAGCAGGAGATCCTGCGTGAGTTCCTGGCCACGCTCGGCATCTCGCTTGCCAAGGGCGGCAACATGCGCGCCAACAACTTCAACGGCATCCTGGCGAAGGCGGACGGCACGCCGCACCAGACCATGGTCAACGAGATGGTGCTGCGTTCGCAGAGCCAGGCGATCTACGGCCCCGAGAATATCGGCCATTTCGGCCTCAACCTGATGAAATACGCCCACTTCACCTCGCCGATCCGCCGCTATGCCGATCTCATCGTGCACCGCGCGCTTGTCGGCTCGCTCGGCTTCGGCGAAGGCGGCATCACGCCCGACGAAGAGGCGGCTCTCGACGATATCGCCGCCGAAATCTCGACCTTCGAGCGCCGGGCGATGGCAGCCGAGCGCGAGACCGTTGACCGGCTGATCGCGCATCACCTCAGCGGCCGCGTCGGCGAGGAGTTTGCCGGACGGGTCTCGGGCGTGACGAAATCCGGGCTTTTTGTCGCCCTGCCAGACTATGGCGCCGACGGTTTTGTCCCTATATCGACGCTCGGCACTGATTATTTCATCTATGACGAGGCGCATCAGGCACTCGCGGGTGAACGAACGGGGCTCGGTTATCGCCTGGGCGATAGCGTTACCGTGAAGCTTGCCGAAGCGATCCCGCTTGCCGGCGCGCTGCGTTTCGAGATGATCAGCGAGGGCCGCGAGATGCCTGCAGCGGTGCGCTCCTTCCACAAGGCGGGCCGCCGCGACAGAGGCCAGGTCCGCAAGAAACCTGGAACAAGGCCGCCACGCGGACGCCACTAAGCATCGCGCCGAAAGCGGACGCTGGTTTTCGGCAAAACGCTGCAACAACGAAGATCGCCGGCGTTGGACGTGGTTCACAAAACGAATCCGATGCTTTCGGCTGAAAGAGGAACATGCGATGAGCACACCGACCGATCCGGTTGCCCGCTACGGGGATGCGCCCGAGGTCGAGCGTCCGCTTGGGCGCTCCATCATGCGCGGGCTGATGAACCGGTGCCCGGCCTGCGGCAACGGCAAGCTCTTTCGTGCCTTCCTGAAACCGGTCGATCATTGCGCGGCCTGCGGCGAGGCGATGCATCACCAACGCGCGGACGACCTGCCGCCTTATATCGTCATCCTCGTCCTCGGCCACGTCGTGGTCGGCGGCTATATGCTGACCGACATGACTTTCGTGCTGCCGGTCTGGGTGCATATCGCCATCTGGGCGCCGATCACCGTCATCACCGCGCTTGCCTCGATCCAGCCGATCAAGGGCGGGGTCATCGGTCTGCAATGGGCGCTGCGCATGCACGGCTTCGGTGGCGAGAGTGACGGTCCGGACGATTATGACATCCCCGGCCGGCCGAATTAGCGCCTTCACCTTCCAGACATATTTAACGTGTAGTGCCAGCCCTCCACCGACCACCACCCGAATGCGAGAGCCGAAGATCCTCAAGACCTGACATGGTAAGCATTTCTTGCCCGAACGGGCTTTACATTCCGCAGATGGTCACTCACATCGGAAATACTGCGAAGCGGCATCCGTCACCTGGATTTGGCACGTCTGTGTCTATCTATCTGACGGGAATCGGCCGTTTCGTTCGCGCAGCTTTCTAAGGATGGATAAATGTCTCAGCCGAGAACCGGCACACCGGGCGATGTCGAAGAAATCCATTGGCCTTCTCTGGTGGCAGCCATCTCGTCCATATCTGCCGTTGGCATAGCAATCGGCCTCGGTCTCCCGCTTCTCAGCATCATCCTCGAAAAACGCGGCATCTCGTCCACCCTGATCGGGCTCAACACGGCGATGGCCGGGGTCGCGGCGATGGCCGCCGCACCGATCACCACCAAACTCGCCCATAAATACGGCGTTGCGCCGACAATGCTCTGGGCCGTGCTGATTTCGGCGCTGAGCGCGCTCGGTTTCTATTACGCCCAGGATTTCTGGATGTGGTTTCCGCTGCGCTTCGCCTTCCATGGCGCGACGACGACGCTGTTCATCCTCTCCGAATTCTGGATCAACGCCGCTTCGCCGCCTTCCAAGCGCGGTTTCGTGCTCGGCATCTATGCGACGGTGCTTTCCCTTGGCTTTGCGGCCGGACCTCTGCTCTTTTCGGTCCTCGGCAGCGACGGCATCTTCCCATTCCTGATCGGCGCCGCCGCCATCCTGCTTGCGGCCATCCCCATCTTCATCGCCCGCGACGAGAGCCCGGTGCTCGAGGAAAAACCGGAGCTGCATTTCATGCGCTACGTTTTCCTGGTGCCGACGGCGACGGCGGCGGTCTTCATCTTCGGCGCGGTGGAGGCCGGCGGGCTGTCGCTTTTCCCGATCTTTGCCGTGCGCGCCCATTTCACCGAATCGCAGGCCGCGCTGCTGCTCACCATGATGGGCGTCGGCAACGTCATCTTTCAGATCCCGCTCGGCCTGCTTTCCGACCGCATCGCCGACAAGCGGCCGCTTCTGGCCGGCATGGCGCTGATGGGCTTCATCGGCTCGATGATGTTGCCGCTACTGCTCGACAACTGGCTTCTGATGGCCGGGCTCCTGCTTTTCTGGGGCGGCTGCGTCTCAGGCCTCTATACGGTCGGCCTCAGCCATCTCGGCTCGCGGCTGACCGGCTCCGATCTTGCGGCAGCCAATGCTGCCTTTGTCTTCTGTTATGCGATGGGGACCGTGGCCGGTCCGCAGGCGATCGGCGCGGCGATCGATGTCGCTGGAAATAACGGGTTTGCCTGGGCGATTGCCGCTTTCTTCGGTCTTTACGCCCTACTTTCGGGCATCAGACTGATGTTCATTCGAAAACGGGCTTGACTTTTCGGGCGGGATTCGTAGTTTCGCGCCAGGATTTGCCGTGGAGCCCATCCGGCTTCCACGGCTTTCATTTTCTTAAAGGCAGGACGACCATGGCCAAGGCTACAACAATCAAGATCAAGCTGCTGTCGACAGCCGACACCGGTTTCTTCTACGTCACCACGAAGAACAGCCGCACGATGACGGACAAGATGACGAAGACGAAGTACGACCCGGTTGCAAAGAAGCATGTCGAGTTCAAGGAAACCAAGATCAAGTAATCACTTGGCCTGACGGATTTCACAAAAGCGCGCGCTTTCGGGTTGCGCGTTTTTTATTGTCCGGCTTTATGGTTTTCAAGATGATAGCGCAAACAGACAAAACGCCGCCCTTCCATCGTCGGGAAGTGGCGGCGTTTTCTTGAAAGGGGGTCGGCCAGCATGCAAAACGGCACGAGGAACCGCTATAACTTGCCTACTAGCCGACCGACCCCACGACCCAGGAGATGCGGCGGACCTGAGCATCATGGGGTATCGACAACTCCTCAACGGGAGCGCTTCTCTTATGAGCCGATAATTTGCGCAAAAATGAAAGAAAATCAACAAATTCTTAATGATGAATTTTCTCATCTTGATTCTATGGTTAAAAGTCCAGATTTGGGACATACAAAGATTTGTCGTCTCTGCTTTGGATCGAAGCGTAGCACCTGCTCTTTCCAAGAAATTCGACAATATAACTTAATAACTTACGCCACCCCTCCCCTTACGTGAGGTGACGTCGCCGCAATCTATTTGACCCTGTCGGCGGCAGGCATTTTTTATAGTCTTCATTTCATTTTGAGCTACGGCCTGACGCTCTCAAGACTATCGCGCGGCGCCACGTCCGCGGCAACGCGGCGAGTCCATTTTTGAGCTATTGACCTGCAATTTTTTCGCCCCGCAGTGCACAGGCGAAGATTAAAAATCGGTAACAATTCGCTTACCGCAGTGGAAAACCCGCAAATGGCGCATATGGCGGCAAGTGATTCGTCAGGCGGCTGCGGCGACCACACGGTTGCGGCCGGTATTTTTGGCCTCGTAAAGGGCCAGATCCGCCTGTTTCATCAGCTGGTCTGGTGTCAGCACCGACGTAATGCGCGAGGCGATGCCGAACGAAGCAGTGACATTCAGCGCTTCTCCGGCGTGTTTCAGCATGAAGGGAGCGTTTTCGATCGCCGCACGCAGGCGCTCGGCGACGGCGGCGGCAATTTCCGGCGAGGTGTCGGGCATCACAACAACGAATTCCTCTCCACCGTAGCGGCAGGCGAGATCGGCACCGCGGATGGTCGAACGGACGCGATTTGCGAATTCCCGCAGCACCTCATCGCCGCCGTCATGGCCGTAGGTGTCGTTCACATGCTTGAAGCGGTCGATATCGGTGATCAGCACCGAAAGCGGCCGGCCCCGCGCCATAGAACGGTTGAAAAGCACGTTCAGGTGATTGTCGAGATAGCGCCGGTTATAAAGGCCGGTCAGCGGATCGGTCACGGCAAGCTCGATCGTCTGCTTGACGCTGGCGCGCAGCCGGTCGTTGTAGCGCTTGCGGCGGATCTGCGTCAGGCTACGGGCGACCAGTTCGTTGGGATCGACCGGGCGGATGATGTAGTCGTTGACGCCGAGATCGAGCGCGCGCACGACCATGTCGTCAGCGCCTTGCTCAGTGATGATCAGGACCGGCAGAAAGCGCGTGCGCTCCAGCGAACGCAGCTGCGAGCAGAGGCGAAGCGGATCGTAATCGTCGAAGTTGGCATTGACGATGACGAGATCGAAGGCGCTTTCGGCCGCCTCGAAGAGGGCGGCCTGCGGATCGGAGAGGGCAAGCACGTCGGCGACGGGCTTCAGCGCCTTGATGATGCGCTCCTGCGAATTGGCGCGGCCGTCGACGAGCAGGACCTGAGCGGTCTCGTCGGCGCGGCCCTCGCCTGCCCGCGTGAGGTCGTCGATGCCCATCGTATGGGCGGTGTCGGCGCGGATGCGCAGCTCATCGCTCAACGTCTTCAGCCGCAGCAGGCTCTTCACCCGGGAGATCAGCTGCAGATCGTTGACCGGCTTGGTGAGAAAATCGTCAGCGCCGGCCTTCAGGCCGCGTACGCGATCGGTCGGCTGGTCGAGCGCAGTGACCATGACGACTGGAATATGGGCGGTCTTCTGGCTGGCCTTCAGCCGCTCGCAGACCTCGAAACCGTCTATGCCGGGCATCATGATGTCGAGCAGAATGAGATCGACTTGATTGCGCTCGCAGATCGCCAGTGCCGTGTAGCCGTCCGCTGCGGTTATCACGTCGAAATACTCCGCAAGCAGCCGCGCTTCGAGCAGCTTCACGTTGGCCGGAATATCGTCAACCACCAGTATTCGCGCAGTCATAAGCGTCTTTCCGATGCGTCAGGCATCGCCCAGATAGGTCTTGATCGTCTCGATGAATTTCGGAACCGAGATCGGCTTTGAAACATAGGCCTCGCAGCCGCCTTGGCGGATCCGCTCCTCGTCCCCCTTCATCGCGAAAGCCGTAACGGCGATGACGGGAATCACGTGCAGCTCGTCGTCTTCCTTCAGCCACTTCGTAACTTCGAGGCCGGAGACCTCGGGAAGCTGAATATCCATCAGGATGAGGTCGGGACGATGCTTGCGCGCCAGATCGAGCGCCTCCATGCCGTTTCTGGTCTGGATCGTCGTATAGCCGGACGCCTCGATGAGGTCGCGAAAGAGCTTCATGTTGAGCTCGTTATCTTCTACAATCATCACCTGTTTGGGCATGACAAGCTGTCCCTACGTCCGTTCGCGCAGCGGTTCGTCCCATGACAAAGGCACATGCGGACAAATAGCTCCGTGAAACCGATAGCGCACGCTACCGGTATTTGGTTGAAGAAAAGGTAACTTACCCAGCGAAATGCAAAGCAACTTCAAGACTTCGAAACAACAGGCTGCCGACCCGCACGAGACGGCGATCGCCGTGCTCGGCTGGCTTGCCGATGATCCCGAAATGTTCGGCCGCTTTCTCGCCCTGACGGGTGTGGCGCCCGGCCAGGTGCGCAACGCCGTCAACGATCCCGGATTCCTCGCCGGCCTGATGGATTTTCTGATGAACCACGAACCGACAGCCATGGCCTTCTGCGCGGCGAGCGGCATAAGCCCGGAGACGGTGACCGGCGCCTGGCAGCATTTCTCTTCGCCGGGCCTCGATTCCGGAGAATACTGATCGTGGCCTCCGAAGAATTCGATATCTCGCACATCCGCCTCGGCAAGCGGCCGTTGATCGTCTGTGACGTCGACGACGTCGTGTTGCAGTTCATCGGTCCCTTCCAGCTTTTCCTTCAGAGCCGGGGCCACACGTTTCTGCCGCGATCGTTCCGGCTTCATGGCAACATCGTCTCGCAAGCCGACGGCGTGGAGATCGAAGATCATGAGGTCAGCCGGCTGATCGAGGAATTCTTCGAGGCCCAAGAGCTGTGGCAGACGCCGCTCGACCGCGTGGTCGAAACGCTCGACCGACTTTCGGAAGAGGCCGACATCCTTTTCCTGACAGCCATGCAGCCGCGGTTCCAGGACCAGCGCCGTCGGCTGCTGGACAGGATGGGCCTGCTCTTTCCGCTGCTTGCCACCGAACAACCCAAAGGGCCGATCGTTCACGCATTGCATGCCAGCCGCTCCCTTCCCGTCGTCTTCATTGATGATATGGCGCGCAATCTGCATTCCGTTAGGGAACACGTCGCCGATTGCCTGCTGATTCATCTGATGCCGAACTCGCCCGTCCATCGTTTCGCGCCAGCGGCGGCCGACGACATCACCCGCGCCACCGACTGGACGCACGCGGCCGAGCTCATCGAGGCGCATTTTGTTTCCGGCACGTTCACGCGCGCAGTTCCAGCCGCATGAGCGGACGACCGTCCTTGCGCCGCGCTACCGTCTCGAAACCGGCCGCATCGAAGATCGCCGTCGAGCCGATGCAGAGCGTCACTGATTTCGACTGCTTCACATGATCGATCGGACAGGCTTCGAGCAGCCGTGCTCCCTGGCGCCGCGCATGGTCGATCGCGCCGGCGAGCAGGCGGTGGCTCATTCCCTTGCCGCGCAGTTTGGGCAGCAGGAAGAAGCAACTGACGGCCCAGATGGATGGATCCTGCGCATCTCCCTCTTCCAGCGGCCGCGAGACGGTGCGCGGCGAATTGAACTGCGGCACGTCGTGGCGCGGCCCGACCTGCACCCAGGCGACCGGCGCGCCCTCGGCATAACAGAGGATGCCAGGCGGCGGACCCGCCTTGATCCGTCCCCGCATATGCGCCTTGCGTTCGTCGGCCGCCATCTCAGTCCTTATCGCATGCGGCAGGCGCAGCGCCACGCACCAGCAATTATAGAAGGCACCCTGCGGCCCGAACACGATTTCGAAATCGTCCCAGCGTTCTGGCGTTACCGGCTCGAAACGAAGATCGTTATCCAAAGGCAAAGCTCCCGCCCTCTCTTGAGACTCGGAAGCTTAAGGCGTAACCTCGCCACGTTCAATCTTTGTTCTCATCATGACACCCGCCCCTGACAAGACACCCGGCTTCTGTCGCGACTGCCTTGCCGAGCAGAAGGGCGAGGCGCGCCGCTGCGTTTCATGTGGCAGCCCCCGTCTCGTGCGCCATCGCGAACTCTACGCATTGACGCTTGCACATATCGATTGCGACGCCTTCTACGCAGCAGTGGAGAAACGCGACAATCCGGAGCTTGCCGACAAGCCTGTCATCATCGGCGGCGGCAAACGTGGTGTGGTTTCCACTGCCTGCTATATCGCCCGTATCCACGGCGTGCGTTCGGCCATGCCGATGTTCAAGGCGCTGGAGGCATGCCCTGAGGCGATCGTCATCCGCCCCGACATGGAGAAATATGTCCGTGTCGGGCGCCAGGTGCGCGCAATGATGCAAGATCTGACGCCGCTGGTGCAGCCGCTATCGATCGACGAGGCCTTCCTGGAGCTCGGCGGTACCGAGAGGCTGCATCACGATCCCCCGGCGCGTACGCTGGCCAAATTCGCTCGTCGCATCGAAAGGGAGATCGGCATCACCGTTTCGGTCGGGCTTTCCTACTGCAAATTCCTCGCCAAGGTCGCCTCCGACCTGCAGAAGCCGCGCGGCTTTTCGGTCATCGGCCGCGAGGAAGCGGTAGAGTTCCTGGCACCGCGTCCCGTCACCACGATCTGGGGCGTCGGCAAGGCCTTTGCGGCGACGCTGGAGGCGGACGGCATCCGCACCATCAGCCAATTGCAGCAGATGGAGGAAAACGACCTGATGCGCCGCTACGGCAGCATCGGTCAGCGGCTCGCCCGGCTGTCGCGCGGCATAGACGACCGCGAAGTGCATCTCAACGATGCGGCCAAGAGCGTCTCGTCCGAGACGACTTTCTTTGACGATATCTCACGTTATGACGATCTGGTGCCGATCCTGCGCAACCTCTCCGAAAAGGTCTCCTGGCGGCTGAAAAAAAACGGCATTGCCGGCCAGACCGTGGTTCTGAAGATGAAGAGCGCCGATTTCAAATCGCGCACCCGCAACCGCAGGCTCGAAGACCCGACCCAGCTTGCCGACAAGATCTTCCGCACCGGGCTCGAGCTTCTCGAAAAAGAGACTGACGGTACGAAATTCCGCCTGATCGGCATCGGCGTCACCGATCTCGGCGATGCCGCCCGCGCCGATCCGCCCGATCTGATCGACCAGCAATCGGGCCGGCGAGCCGCCGCCGAAGCGGCGATGGACAAGCTGCGCGACAAGTTCGGCAAGCGGACGGTCGAGACCGGCTATACGTTCGGCAACAGCAAGCGCGATCACTAGCGCATAATCCCGAAAATCTGCATCGATTTTCGGGGTTATGCGCAGATTCAAAGTGATAGAGCGTCCTTAGCGCGTCAGAAAAGACGCGCGGCGCTCTAACGCGTGAGGCCTGTCAGCCAGGCGGCCTATAAAATCTTCCTTAAACTTCGTCCCATAATGTGCCGGGCAAGTATTGCGTATGGTTGGGTATCATGTTCTCGCGTCTCGTCTTCGGCCTCGGCTTGCTGTCGGCCACCGCACTCGTGCACCCTGCTCTTGCCGCGGATGCTGCGCGCACGCTGCAGATCTTCGTCTCGAAGGACAAGCAGTCGCTTGCGGTCTATGACGGCACCGAGGTCGTCGCGACCTCAAAGGTCTCGACCGGCAAGGACGGCCACACGACGCCGAGCGGCATCTTCTCGGTGCTGGAAAAGCAGAAATACCACGAATCCAATCTCTATTCGGCGGCCCCGATGCCGTTCATGCAAAGGCTGACCTGGTCCGGCATCGCCCTGCACGAATCCAATTCCGTGCCGCGTTATCCGGCCTCGCATGGCTGCGTGCGCATGCCCGGCGCCTTCGCAAAAATGCTCTATGGGATGACCGATCCCGGTGTCCCCGTCATTATCAGCGACGGTGAACTGGTGCCGCAGCCGATCGACCATCCGACCCTTTTCCATCCGGAGGCACCGGCGGCGATGCCACTGCTTTCGGACGTCGAACTGCGGCCCTCCATGCCCGACAGCCCCGAGAAGCCGGTGCAGGTGGCGATGAACGATACCGCTGCAATGCCGATGCCGGCAGCGCAGCCGATTGCGGCGCCCGAACCCGAGCCGCCGTCCGAGCCGATCAGCATGCTGATTACGCGCCGGACGCTGCGCGAGACGGTGATCGACATCCAGGCCCTGCTCAACCAGCTCGGTTTTTCCGCCGGCAATCCGGACGGCCTGCTCGGTCCGTCGACCGTGCAGGCGATCAAGGCTTTCAAGACGCTGCGGCCGGCGGAATTTGCCGCCGACAAGAGCCTGGTCTCCGACACGCTCCTCAGAGAAGTCTATGCCGCGGCTGGCAAGGGCGAGCCGCCGAACGGCGTCATCATGGTGCGGCAGGCCTTCAAGCCGATCTTCGAAGCGCCGGTGACGATCACCGATCCGGGACTGGCGCTCGGCACACATTTCTTCACGCTGCATGCAGTCGATGAAAGGGTCGGCACGGCCGACTGGCTCGGCATCACGCTCGAGAACAATCTGTCTGGCGAGACGATGAAGCGGCTCGGCATTACCAATCAGGAAAGCTCGATCATTACAGGCAAGCCGATCGCCCGTTCGCTCAGCCGGATTACCATCCCCGATGAGACCCGCCGCAAGATCGATGCCCTCATCGCGCCCGGCTCGACGCTGACAATCTCCGATACCGGCCTCGGCCGGGAGACCGGCGAAGGCACGGATTTCATCACAATCACCCGCGGGTGATGGCCATCACGCTAGAACAGGATGATTTTGGGCCGGGTCGGCCTAAAATCTGAATCCTGTTCTACATCATATGGTTAGAGCATGATGTCGCCCGAAAACCGCTCACACTTTTCGGCATCATGCTCTGATGCGTGTCGCCCAAAACTGCGCAGTGGTTTTTGGATAAAGACCTGCACAAATCAAAGACTTAAAGCGCGTCGCATGAATCCGGATTGTCGCGGCGCGCTTTAGGCTGATCAGACAAGCTCGACGTCGACGACGCCGGGGGCGGCGCGAAGGGCGGCGGCGATCTCCGGCGTGATGCGGTATTTCTCCGGCAGCGCCACTTCCACCTCGCGTTTGCCCTCCTCCTTGATGACGATGAAGGAAACGAGGCCGTCGCCCTTGGCGTTCAAATGGCCGGCAACCATTCTCAGCGGTCCGGAATCGCGGACATAGACGCGCAGCGCCTTCTGCATCTGCAGCGACTTTTCCTCCAGCGACTGGATCGTCTGGATGCGCAGGCCGATGCCCTCGGGCCGCTCCTCGCCCGTCGCGGTCAGCACGAAGGATTTTCCTGACTCCAATACGTCGCGATACTGGTTCAGCATTTCCGAAAACAGCACCGCTTCGAACTGGCCTGAAGAATCGGAGAAGACGATGATGCCCATCTTGTTGCCGGTACGAGTCTTGCGCTCCTGTTTGGAGATGACGGTGCCGGCAAGGCGCGCATTGGCCGCGCCCTGTTTGATGGCGGCGGAAAATTCGGCAAAGGTCTGCACCCGCATCTTCTGCAGGATATTGTTGTAGGAATCGAGCGGGTGGGCTGTGAGATAGAAGCCCAGCACCTGGAATTCCTTGAGCAGCCGCTCGGAGGGGAGCCAGGGCGAGAACGGCGGCAGGGAGATCTTCTCAGGCCCCGACGTCAACGTACTGCCGAAAATGTCCGACTGGCCGCTCAGCTTGTTCTCCTGGGCGCGCTGGGCATAACCGAGAATGCGGTCGAGGCCGGCTGCTAGCTGGGCGCGGTCCATGTCGAAACAATCGAAGGCGCCGGCATAGATCAGGCTTTCGAGCACGCGGCGATTGACCTGACGCGGATCGATGCGCAGGCAGAAATCCTCGATGCTGGCAAAGGGCTTGTCGCCACGCACCTCGACGATATGGTCGACGGCGGATTCGCCGACGCCCTTGAGGGCGGCGAGCGCGTAATAGATGCGGTTGTTGCCGGTCTCGAAATGGCGGAAGGAGGTCTGCACCGAGGGCGCGATCACCTCGATGCCGAGTCGCTTGGCATCCTGGCGGAAATCATTGACCTTTTCCGTGTTGGACATGTCGAGCGTCATCGAGGCGGCGAGGAATTCGACCGGATAATGCGCCTTCATGTAGGCCGTCTGGTAGGAGACGATGGCATAGGCGGCGGCATGCGACTTGTTGAAGCCGTAATTGGCGAACTTCGCCAGCAGTTCGAAGATATTGTCGGCCTGCGGCTTCGATACGCCATTCTTGACGGCGCCAACGACGAAGCGTTCGCGCTGCTGGTCCATCTCGGCCTTGATCTTCTTACCCATGGCGCGACGCAGAAGGTCGGCTTCGCCCAGCGAATAGCCGGACAGCACCTGGGCGATCTGCATCACCTGTTCCTGATAGACGATGACGCCCTGGGTTTCCTTGAGCAGGTGGTCGATCATCGGATGGATCGATTCCAGCTCTTCGTCGCCGTGCTTGCGGGCATTGTAGGTTGGGATGTTCTCCATCGGGCCGGGACGATAGAGCGCCACCAGCGCGATGATGTCCTCGATGCAGTCCGGCTTCATGCCGATCAGCGCCTTGCGCATGCCGGCACTTTCCACCTGGAACACGCCGACCGTCTCGCCGCGCGACAGCATCTCGTAGGTCTTCTTGTCGTCTAGAGGAATGGCTGCGAGATCGACCTTGACCCCGAGCTTGGCGACGAAATCGACCGCGACCTTCAGTACGGTCAGCGTCTTCAAGCCGAGGAAGTCGAACTTGACGAGGCCCGCCTGCTCCACCCATTTCATGTTGAACTGGGTGACCGGCATGTCCGAGCGCGGATCGCGATACATCGGCACCAGCTTGGAAAGCGGCCGGTCGCCGATGACGATGCCGGCGGCATGTGTCGAGGCATGGCGATAAAGCCCCTCGATCTTCTGGGCGATGTCGAGCAGCCGCGCGACAACAGGTTCTTTCGCCGCCTCCTCCTGCAGCTTCGGCTCCTCCTCGATCGCCTTGGACAGCGGCGTCGGATTGGCGGGATTGTTCGGCACCAGTTTGCAGATCTTGTCGACCTGGCCATAGGGCATTTCCAACACGCGGCCGACGTCGCGAAGGGCGGCGCGCGCCTGCAGCGAACCGAAGGTGATGATCTGCGCCACCTGCTCGCGGCCATACTTGGCCTGGACGTAGCGGATCACCTCTTCGCGGCGATCCTGGCAGAAGTCGATGTCGAAATCGGGCATCGAGACACGTTCCGGATTGAGGAAGCGCTCGAACAGCAGCGAAAAACGCAGCGGGTCGACGTCGGTGATCGTCAATGCATAGGCGACCAGCGAACCGGCGCCCGACCCGCGGCCGGGACCGACCGGAATGTCATGCTGCTTGGCCCATTTGATGAAGTCGGCAACGATCAGAAAGTAACCGGGGAAACGCATGCGCTCGATGACGCTGAGCTCGAATTCCAGCCGCTCGCGATAATCCTTCTCCTCGTAACCCGGCGACATGCCGAGCGTCGAAAGCCGCATGTCCAGCCCTTCGACCGCCTGGCGGCGCAACTCGCTCGCCTCGGCGCGCTCGGCCTCCTCGGCATCGTCGGTCGCACCGGTGAAGCGCGGCAGGATCGGCTTTCGCGTCTTCAGCACGAAGGAGCAGCGCCTCGCGATCTCGATCGTATTTTCCAGCGCTTCCGGCAGGTCGGCGAAGAGCTTGGCCATCTCGGCCCGGCTCTTCAGATAATGATCCGGCGTCAGCCGGAAGCGGCTGTCGTCGGAGACGATGGCGTTGTGCGCGACCGCCATCAGCGCATCATGGGCGTCGTAGTCGTCGCGTGTCGGAAAGAACGCCTCGTTGGTCGCAACCAGCGGCAGGTCGTGGGCATAGGCGAGCCCGACAATCTTCTGCTCGTGCCGCTTGTCGTAAGTGCCGTGCCGCTGCAGCTCGACATAGAGCCTGTCGCCGAAGAGACGCTTCAGCGTCAGCAGCCGGGCTTCCGCCTGAGCGGGATGGCCTTCCTTGATCGCCACGTCGACCGGCCCGGTCAGGGCGCCGGTCAATGCGATCAGCCCTTCCGTGCCTGCCTCCTCCAGCCAGGAGGCACTGATATGAACGGCCTGATTGCTCTCGCCGCCGAGATAGGCGCGGCTGACGAGATCGACCAGCCTTTCGTAACCGGCATCCGTCGCAGCGAGAAGAACGATCGCCGGCAGCTTGACCAGGGCCTGCTGGCCGCCGCGCTTTTCCGTTTCCAACCCGTCTTCCATGTCGATCGAGACCTGGCAGCCGATGATCGGCTGCAGGCCATCCTCCATCGCCTTCTGGGAGAATTCGAGGGCGACGAACAGATTGTTGGTGTCGGTAATCGCAATTGCCGGCTGGCTGTCGCCGGTCGCCTTGTAGAGAATCTTCTTCAGCGGCAGTGCGCCCTCGAGGAGCGAATAGGCGGAATGGACCCTCAGGTGGATGAAGCCCGGCGTGCCGCCGGTCGCCTCACCCGTTGAACCCTTTGCCGTATCCGCCATGACATGCCTTCCCAATCACCCGAATGAATCGGACGCATTGTCGGCATAGAGGGCGATGATGTCCAGAAGAAGTCCCGCATCCGGACCGCATGATGACCATGCGGTCCCCTGAAAACTTTAGAGCGCCATGACGATGAGCGAGAAGCTGGCAACGAACATTGCGATGGAGGTGAATGCTGCGATATCACGGATCATGTCAGTCATCGGGCTCTCCTTTACTCGTTATGTTGTCATTTTGTTCCATGTATGTTCTGTTGTCAACAGGAATCTTTTCCTTCTTTCTTGTGTTTGAAAAATGCCGGGATGCGCACCTTCGAATCGCTGGGAGCCCGTACCTGATGATATGGGCGGCAGCTGTCCCTTCTGGCCTGCCACAGATCGGTCATGGCGCCTAGGTGGCCAGCCTCATCGAGACGACCCCGTTTATTTCAAGCCTTCGTTTCTCTTTTGTTCTTTACACATCGCAGCATATTTGCCAGCATCGGACTGCGAGGAGAACGAGATGTTTGATAATCCGATGCTGAACGAATTCGTCGTGGAGGCGAAGGCTGCGACCTATGTCGGCGGCGGCGTGGCGCGCGTACCCTGCCGGCCGAGCTCCCACGATATCGGTTACGAACGCGGCGACTGGCGCTATCTCGACAGCTATTTCGGCGGCACCGATTTCGCCGGACAGGAGGTGGTGTGGCTTGCCGACGAGCCCATCTGGGCGATGAATTATTTCGGCTGCGTCATCGCGCCGAAGCTCATCGACGGCACAGTAGCCGGGACGGTGATCAAGGCTGCACTTTCGGCGATGTATCGAGAGGGCCGATTTCTTGGCGGAATGGAATTCGACCATCCGTTCGGCCGCTATCTCGATCGCAACGAAGGCGGCTGCGAGCGGTTCAGCGGCCACGAATGCATCATGGTCGGCGGCCAGAAGGCCTATGCGCTTGATTATCGCGGCGGGCTGATCGTGCCCTGATCACAGCCTTAAAGCGCATCGCGTCAATCTGGATTCATGCGATGCACATTAAGTCTCTGATTTATGCATGTCGTTATCCCAAAACCACTGCAGGCTTTTGGGCGACATGCATCAGAAATCGACGATCTTGCCGTCGGAGATCGTCACGCGGCGATCCATGCGGCGGGCGAGCTCGTGATTATGGGTGGCGATGAGGGCAGCAAGGCCGGACTGGCGCACCAAAGCTTCCAGCGCATCGAAGACGTAGCTTGCCGTTTCGGGATCGAGATTGCCGGTCGGCTCGTCGGCAAGAAGAAGAGTCGGCGCATTGGCGACGGCACGGGCAATCGCAACGCGCTGCTGCTCGCCGCCGGAAAGCTCGCCCGGGCGATGCGAGCCACGATGGCCGATGCGCATATAATCGAGAAGCTGGCCTGCCCGCTCTCCGGCTTCCTTCCAGGACAGCCCGGCGATCAGTTGCGGCATCATGATATTTTCGAGCGCCGAGAATTCCGGCAGCAGGTGGTGGAACTGGTAGACGAAGCCGATTTCGCTGCGGCGGATCGCGGTGCGTTTCTCGTCGCTAAGGCCGTCACAGGCATGGCCGTTGATGTTGACTTCACCGCCGTCCGGATGCTCCAGCAGGCCGGCGATATGCAGCAGCGTCGATTTGCCGGTGCCGGAGGGCGCGACAAGAGCGACGATCTCGCCCTTCGACATCGAAAAATCCGCGCCCTTCAGGATCGGGAGCAGCGTATGGCCCTGCCCGTATTGGCGCTCGACGCCGGTAAGCTTGAGAACGACGTTGCGATTCATGAAGGCGGCATTCCTTATTCGTAGCGCAGGGCCTGCACCGGATCGAGCCTGGAGGCACGCCAGGCCGGGAAAATGGTCGCGATGAAGGAGAGCGTCAGCGCCATGACGACGATCGAGATCGTTTCGCTGAGATCCATCTCGGCCGGCAGCTGGCTGAGGAAATAGACCTGCGGATTGAAGAGCACGGTGCCTGAGATCCAGGAGAAGAACTGGCGGATGGATTCGATGTTGACGCAGACGAGGACGCCGAGCAGAACGCCGGCAATGGTACCGACGATGCCGATCGCCGCCCCAGTCATGAAGAAGATGCGCATGATCGCACCGGCGCTGGCGCCCATGGTGCGCAGGATGGCGATATCGCTGCCCTTGTCCTTCACCAGCATGATGAGGCCGGAGATGATGTTCAGCGCCGCCACGAGCACGATCAGCGTCAGGATCATGAACATGACGTTGCGCTCGACCTGCAGCGCCGAGAAGAAGGTCTGGTTGCGCTGGCGCCAGTCGGTGATGGCGATCTGGCGGCCGGCTGCCTCCTCCACCTTGGGCCTTAGATTGTCGATATCGTCGGGGTTGTCGACGAAGAGCTCGATCGACTGCACCAGTCCCTCTGCATTGAAAAAGAGCTGCGCTTCCTCGAGCGGCATGAAGATGATCGAGGAGTCATATTCCGACATGCCGATCTCGAAGAGCCCGGAGATCTTGTAGGACTTGATGCGCGGATTGACGCCCATCGGCGTGATGTCGCCTTCCGGCGAGGTCAGCGTGATGAGGTCGCCGACGCGCAGACCGAGCTGGTCGGCCATGCGGGTGCCGATCAGCACGCCTTCGCCGGAGGCATAACCCACCATGTCGCCTGATTTGATGTTGTCGGAGATCGTCTTGAGCTTGGTCAGGTCCTCGGCGCGGGCGCCGCGCACCAGCGCACCGGTGCTACCGCCGGCCTGGGCGGAGGCGAGCACCTGGCCTTCCACCAGGGGTAGCGCCATCTTGATGCCGGGTACGGTGGCGAGCTTGCCGCTGAGGACAGGATAATCGGTGAAGGGGCCGTCGACCGGCTGGACGATCATGTGGCCGTTGATGCCGAGAATACGCGAGACGAGTTCGGTGCGGAAGCCGTTCATCACGGCCATGACGATGATCAGCGTCGCAACACCCAGCATGATGCCGACGAAGGAGAAGCCGGCGATGACTGAAATGAAGGCCTCCTTGCGGCGGGCGCGCAGATAACGCCACGCCACGAGGCGTTCAAAGGTGGAAAATGGCTTGCCAGCCGGACCCAAGCCGGATTTTGAACTCCGGTCCACTGCTGCCTCTGCCATTTCGCCTCCGTTTCCTAAGCCACAAACCGATTGATCGCCGCTTCGATGGTCATCGTTTCGCGGGCGCCGGTCTTGCGGTCTTTCACCTCAACTTCGCCGTTTGCGACCGCGCGCGGGCCGGCGATGATCTGGACAGGCACACCGATCAAGTCGGCGGTCGCGAATTTGGTGCCGGCCCGGTCGTCGGTATCGTCGTAGAGCACATCCTTGCCGGCCTTGGTCAGCGCGGCATAGATCAGCTCGCAGGTATCGTCGCAGGCCTGATCGCCCGCCTTCATGTTGATCACAACGATATCGAAGGGCGCGACCGATGCCGGCCAGATGATTCCGTTATCATCATGCGATGCTTCGATGATGGCGGGAACAAGGCGTGTCGGGCCGATACCGTAGGAACCCATGTGAACGAAGTGTTCCTTGCCATCAGGTCCCTGCACTTTCGCGCCCATCGGCTCGGAATATTTCGTGCCGAAATAGAAGATATGGCCGACCTCGATGCCGCGTGCCGACAGGCGGTCGCCTTCTGGAACGGCGTTGAAGGCCGCCTCGTCGTGCATTTCCGAGGTCGCCGCATAGAGCGAGGTCCACTTGTCGAAGATCGCCTGCAAACCCTCGACACTGTCGAAATCGGTATGTTCACCAGGAATATCGAAATCGACGAAATCCTTATGGCAGAAGACCTCGGATTCGCCCGTGTCGGCGAGGATGATGAATTCATGGCTGAGCTTGCCGCCGATCGGGCCGGTGTCGGCGCGCATCGGTATGGCGCGCAGGCCGAGCCGGTCGAAGGTTCTGAGATAGGCGGCGAACATCTTGTTATAGGAATGCTCTGCCCCTTCGCGCGTCAGATCGAAGGAATAGGCATCCTTCATCATGAATTCGCGCGAGCGCATGGTGCCGAAGCGCGGACGGATCTCGTCACGGAACTTCAGCTGGATATGATAGAGATTAAGCGGCAGGTCCTTGTAGGACTTGATGGAGGAGCGGAAAATATCCGTCACCATCTCTTCGTTGGTGGGGCCGTAGAGCATCGGCCGATCCTGACGGTCCTTGATGCGCAGCATCTCCTTGCCGTAGGCGTCATAGCGGCCGCTTTCCTGCCAGAGCTCGGCCGATTGCAGGGTCGGCATCGAAAGCTCGATGGCGCCGGCACGGTTCTGCTCCTCGCGGATAATGGCGTTGACCTTGTCCAACACGCGTTTGCCCAGCGGCAACCAGGAATAGATGCCCTGTGACTGCTGGCGGATCATGCCGGCGCGCAGCATCAGCCGGTGCGAGACGATTTCCGCCTCCTTGGGATTTTCCTTGAGGATGGGCATGAAATAACGGGACAGACGCATGGCGGATTCCGGAGCAGTTGAGATCCCGCGGCAGGCGGAATCGAAGGCAAGTGTTGATGTGGGAGCGTTCATAGCCGCTTCGCGGCAGGAAGGAAACCCGCAACGGATGTCGGCAACCTCCCGGAAGCGCATGTTCGCACCCGCAAAATGGAAGGGCGTGAAAAAGCGCGTGTTTATAAGGACTTGAACGAAAATCTTGTCAACAGAAAAATTTTGCTAGAGTGTAGCAAAAATGCAAAAAAAGCTGATGACAAAGCCCAATGTTTGAGCTAGTTTTAGCTCACAAAACAGGCAGGGAGTTAAATTCTTGCCGAATTCGCGGTCAAGTCTTGGGAGGATCAGATCTTAGGCGCGCTCGTCGCAGCCCCGGCAACGGTTACAGATCACGCGATACTTAAAACAAGGCTTTTAGCCTTGTTTTTTTTTGGCATTTCGGCCTCGCCCCATCCAAAAGTCCCGCCGACTTCCGTAACGGGATGATCCTCATTCCGTTACGCGAGCTCTTTGCCGCAACAGCATGACGCTGGTATGACGAAGTTCGCTTTCATTAAGCTTGCATCTGCTCAAAGTTTGAGCAAAAGCCACAGTTCAATAGAAGCTGGGGCCGAGTTGCGGCAGTGCGTCGAAGCCCCAGCCGAAATAGGTGTCGCAGACATACCATAGGCCGTAGATCAGAGCCGAAATCAGCGTCGTCAGTGAAAACACGAAAGCAGCGCGAAACCGGGTGGGCGCGCTCGGAACGGTGCCGAGCACCACGTCGTTGTCGTCCGCCTGGGTGCGCAGGCCGATCGGCAGGACGGCAAAAAGCGTCATCCACCAGATGATGAAGTAGACGGCAAATCCCTGAAGAAAGATCTGGAGCATTATGGTTCCCGTTGATGCCGCGCTGATATCGCGTCCTTATACGGCGGAATGGCGACCAACTCAAAGCAGGCGAAGCGTTTAACCGCCTTCTGGTCACTCTGCCGCAGCAGGGCTATCACTCTGCCGCAGGCTCAGGCCTGTTCGAGTTCGATCAGCGTGCCGAAGAAATCCTTGGGATGCAGAAAGAGCACCGGCTTGCCATGCGCGCCGGTTTTCGGCTGGCCGTCGCCGAGCACCCTGGCACCCGCCTCTACCACTCGGTCACGGGCGAGAAGAATATCGTCCACCTCGTAGCAGATGTGGTGCATGCCGCCGGATGGGTTCTTTTCGAGGAAGGCTGCGATCGGCGAAGTATCGCCGAGCGGCTGCAGCAATTCGACCTTGGTGTTCGGCAATTCGACGAAAACGACGGTGACGCCATGCTCCGGCAGAGCCTGCGGCTGCGATACGGCAGCACCCAGCGTATCGCGATACGCCGCCGTCGCCGCGGCCAGGTCGGGCACGGCGATGGCGATATGGTTGACCCGGCCGAGCATGGTCAGACCCTGGTGACGAAGGCGGTGACGACGGGCTTCTTGCCCCAGGCCTGGTTCGCAGCAGATCGAATGGCGCGGCGCACGGCCTCCTGCAGCATATCGATATCCTTGCGACGGGCGCGCGGAATGCTCTCGATGGCGCTGATCGCGGCGTCGAAGAGGGTGTCCTCCATCTCCTCGCCCTCGTCGTCATATACCGGCAGGCCGATCGAAACGAGATCGGGATCGCCGACGATGTCATAGCGGGCGTCGAGCACGACGTTAACAGCGACATGGCCGACATAGGAGAGCTTCTTGCGCTCGCCGATACCCATCTCGTCGAAATCGCCGATCAGCGTGCCGTCCTTATAGATGCGGCCATGCGGCGCCTCGCCGATCACCTCGACGGGACCGGGCGCCAGCCGTAGGATATCGCCGTTGCGCACGCGCGGCACCACGGCGATGCCGGATTGCTCGGCAAGTTCCTTGTGCGCCGTCAGATGCGTCGCCTCGCCGTGCACCGGCACGACGATCTTCGGCCGCGTCCACTCGTACATCCTCTGCAACTCGTTGCGGCGCGGATGGCCTGAAACGTGGACCAGCGCCTCGGTATCGGTGATGATGTGCACACCTTGCTCGACGAGGCCGTTCTTGATGTCCTGGATCGCCTTCTCGTTGCCGGGAATGGCGCGCGAGGAAAAGACGACGATATCGCCTGCCGCAAACGCCACATTGCGCATCTCGTCGCGGGAGAGCTTGGCAAGTGCTGCCCGCGCCTCGCCCTGGCTGCCGGTCAGGATGACGACGACCTTGTCGCGCGGGATATAGCCGTATTCGTCCTCGGAGATGAAGGGCTTCACGCCTTCCATCAGGCCGATGTCCTGGGCGACGTTGACGACGCGCTTCAGCGAACTGCCGAGCAGCAGCACTTCACGGCCTGCCGCCTCGGCAGCCTCGGCAACGGTACGGATGCGCCCGACATTCGACGAGAAGGTGGTGATCGCCACCCGGCCCTCGGCATTCTCGATGATCTTACGCAGGCTTTCGGACACATCCTTCTCGGAGGGCGAAACACCGTCGCGCAGCGCATTGGTGGAATCGCACATCAGCGCCAGCACGCCCTCGTCGCCGAGCTGGCGGAAACGTGTCTCATCGGTCAGGGGGCCGAGCGAAGGCTCGTGGTCGATCTTCCAGTCGCCGGTATGGATGACATTGCCGACCGGCGTGCGGATCATCAGCGACATCGGCTCGGGGATCGAATGGTTGACGGCCACACCTTCGATGCTGAAGGGGCCGACATTGATCGTATCGCCTGCCTTGAACGGCGTCACCGGCACTTCGCCGATCGTCGCCTTCTCGAAATTGCGCTTGGCTTCGAGCAGGCCTGATGTAAAGCCAGAGGCATAGACCGGCACGTTGAGGCCGGGCCAGAGGTCGGCGAGCGCACCATAATGGTCTTCATGCGCATGGGTGATGATGATCGCCTTGAGGTTCTTTCGTTCGCTGGCGAGGAAGCGGATATCGGGCAAAACGAGGTCGACACCCGGCAGGTCGGGCCCCGGAAAAGTGACGCCACAATCGACCATGATCCACTGGCGATGCTCGGGCGGGCCGTAGCCATAGAGAGCGAGATTCATGCCTATCTCGCCAACGCCGCCCAGAGGCAGGAATACCAGTTCGTCCTGTTTCGCCATAATTTTCGTTTGTTCCGCTATCCAAAAAACACATCACCGGCAGCAATGGGCATTATCCTGCCAGCGCCGGTATCGAGCATCAACAAGCCATTATCATCAATTCCCGCGAATTGTCCGGAAATCGATCTGTCCGGCAAATTCACCGTAATCTTTTCGCCGATACCGCAGGCGATCGCGCGCCAGAGCGCCGTGATCTCGCCGATGCCGCGGCCCTGGTCCCATATTTCAAGCACTTCCGCCGTGGCGGCGAAGAGATGTGCGAAGAGTTCCTCCGGCGAAGCCGCGCTTCCCTGCTGGCGCAGGCAGGTGACCGGGTAAAGCGGATTGTCCGGCATCACAGAGATATTGATGCCAATACCGACGATCAGCGCGTAACGTCCGTCCGGCAGCCCCTCACCTTCGACGAGAATGCCGCAGGTCTTCTTTCGACCGATGAGGATATCGTTCGGCCATTTGACTTCGAGCGGTTCGGCACCTGGCGGCAGCACCCGGCGGATCGCCTGATGCACCGCAACGGCGATCGCCAGCGGCAGGGAGCCCAGGCGTTCCATCGGGGCCGGGTCGATCAGAAGAAGAGAAGCGTAGAGATTGCCGCGCTCGGAAACCCAGAGCCTGCCGCGGCGGCCGCGGCCGCCCGTCTGCCTCTCGGCGGTCACCCAGAGATTGCCGCCATCGCCCGCCCGAGCCCGGGCGAGACATTCGCTGTTGGTGGACGATGTTTCCGACAGAGCCTCGTGCCTGAAATCGCCGAGCGATATCCGGCGCCGCCCGTCGGAAGCCATCAAAAGAGCGTCGCAGCGGCAAGCTCTGCCGCACCGCCGATCGGGCCGCCGATGAGGACATAGGCGGTGACGAAAAGGCCGGAGAGACCGAAGACCAAACGCAACGTTCCGGAGACACGGGCGAATTCGCCGGTCGCCTCATCGAACCACATCAGCTTGATGACACGCAGATAGTAGTAAGCCCCGACGACCGAGGCGAGAACGCCGATGATGGCGAGCGCATAGAGCTTGGCTTCGATGGCGGCAACGAAGACGAAGTACTTCGCGAAGAAGCCGGCGAGCGGCGGGATGCCGGCGAGCGAGAACATCAGCGCCGTCAGCACCACGGCCATGAACGGGTTCGTTGTGGAGAGGCCGGCGAGATCGTTGACCTCCTCGACGACGGTGCCGTCCTTGCGGCGCATCGACATGATGATCGCAAAGCTGCCGAGCGTCATGACCATGTAGATGACCATGTAAAGCATGACGCCGGTGACGCCGGTCTGGTTGCCGGCGGCAAGGCCGACCAGCGCATAACCCATATGACCGATCGAGGAATACGCCATCAGCCGCTTGATATTCTTCTGGCCGATCGCCGCAAACGAGCCGAGCAGCATCGAGGCGATCGAGATGAAGACGACGACCTGCTGCCAGTCCGCCAGAACCGGCTGGAAGGCAGTGATGACAATGCGGGTCATCATCGCCATGGCGGCGACCTTGGGTGCTGCGGCAAGGAAGGCGGTGACCGGTGTAGGCGCGCCTTCATAAACATCCGGCGTCCACATGTGGAAGGGAACGGCCGAGATCTTGAAGGCGATGCCGGCGAGGATGAAGACCAGGCCGAAGATCAGGCCGAGCGAACGCGCGCCCTCGACGGACAGCGCCTGGGCGATTTCGGAGAAATGGGTGTGGCCGGTGAAGCCATAGACCAGCGACATGCCGTAGAGCAGCATGCCGGAGGAAAGCGCGCCGAGGACGAAATATTTCAGGCCGGCTTCGGTCGACTTCAGGCTGTCGCGGTTGATCGCGGCGACGACATAAAGCGCCAGCGACTGCAGTTCCAGCGCGAGATAGAGCGAGATCAGGTCGTTGGCCGAGATCATCAGCAGGATGCCGAGGGTCGCAAGCACCAGGAGAACCGGGAACTCGAACTTGTCGAGCTGATTTTCGCGGGCGTGGCCGATCGACATGAACATGGCGACCAGCGAACCGATGAGCGCCACCAGCTTCATGAAGCGCGAGAAGCCGTCGGCCATGTAGACGCCGCCATAGGCAAGGCCTTCTGCGGGCACGAAGAGCAGCCACAGGCCGGAGGCCAGGAGCAGGACGATGGCCAAGCCGGTGACGACAAGGCCCGACCGCTCGCCTGAGAAGACGCCGACCATCAACAGGACAAGGGCGCCGACCGCGAGGATGAGCTCCGGCGCGGAAAGATGCAGACTGAGGAGAATTGTTTCAGCGGTCATGTCCAATAAGTCCCGTCATCATTTCATAGACAGCGCAACATTCTGCGCTGCGTGCACGGCGGCCGTGTAGTTGTTGACCAGCAGATCCACCGAGGCGGCCGTCGCATCGAAGACCGGAGCCGGATAAACGCCGAAGAAGATGGTCAGCGCGACCAGCGGGTAGAGGATCAACTGTTCGCGTCTGGAAAGATCGAGCAGCGCCTTCAGCTTCTCCTTCTCCAGCGCGCCGAAGATCACCCGGCGATAAAGCCAAAGCGCGTAGGCGGCCGAGAGGATGACGCCAGTGGCGGCAAAGAGCGCCACCCAGGTGTTGACACGGAAGACGCCAATCAGCGTCAGGAATTCGCCGATGAAGCCCGACGTGCCGGGAAGCCCAACATTGGCCATGGTGAAGACCATCATCGCCACGGCATATTTCGGCATGTTGTTGACGAGGCCGCCATAGGCGTTGATCTCGCGTGTGTGGGTACGGTCGTAGACGACGCCGACGCAGAGGAAGAGCGCGCCGGAGACGATGCCGTGCGAGAGCATCTGGAAGATCGAGCCCTGGACGCCCTGCATGTTGGCGGCAAAGATGCCCATGGTCACGTAGCCCATGTGCGCCACGGAGGAATAGGCGATCAGCTTCTTGATATCGTCCTGCATCATCGCCACCAGAGAGGTATAGATGATGGCGATGACAGACATGGCGAAGACGAGCGGCGCGAAATAATCGGACGCCACCGGGAACATGCCGAGCGAGAAGCGGATGAGACCGTAGCCGCCGAGTTTCAGCAGCACGCCGGCCAGGATCACCGAACCTGCCGTCGGCGCCTGAACGTGGGCATCGGGAAGCCAGGTATGGACCGGCCACATCGGCATCTTCACCGCGAAGGAGGCGAAGAAGGCAAGCCATAACCAAGTCTGCAGCGCCGGCGGGAACTTGTAGGCAAGCAGCGCGGTGATATCGGTCGTGCCGGCCTGCCAGTACATCGCCATGATGGCGAGCAGCATCAGCACCGAGCCGAGCAGCGTATAGAGGAAGAACTTGTAGCTCGCATAGACGCGGTCCTTGCCGCCCCAGACGCCGATGATTAGGAACATCGGAATGAGGCCCGCCTCGAAGAAGACGTAGAAGAGCACGATATCGAGCGAGACGAAGACGCCGATCATCATCGTTTCGAGGATGAGGAAGGCGATCATATATTCCTTCAGGCGCTTCTCGATCGAGAGCCAGCTCGCCAGCACGCAGAAGGGCATGAGGAAGGTCGACAGGATGACAAACAGCATCGAGATGCCGTCGACGCCGACGTGGTAGCCGATGCCGGTGCCGAGCCAGTCACGCTTTTCGAGCATCTGGAAGCCCGGATTGGCATTGTCGAAGCCGGTCCAGATGAAGAGCGAAACGACGAAGGTGAAGACGGTGGTGATCAGCGAGATCCACAGCACGTTCTTCCGGCCGGTTTCGCTCTCACCGTTCATCAGTAGCAGGAGCACCACGCCGACCAGCGGCAGGAAGGTGACCGTTGAAAGAATAGGCCAATCGGTCATCAGAAGGAACTCCCGAGCATCATCCAGGTAACGAGCGCCGCAATGCCGATCAGCATGGCGAAGGCGTAGTGATAGAGGTAACCGGTCTGCAGGCGAACCACGCGATCGGTGACGGCGACGACGCGGGCGGCGACGCCGTTCGGGCCGTAGGTGTCGATGACGCCGACATCACCCTTCTTCCACAGGAAGCGGCCGAGCGCCTTGGCGGTGCGGACGAAGAGGAAGTCGTAGAGTTCGTCGAAATACCACTTGTTCAGCAGGAACTGGTAGAGCACGCGGTGCTGCTGCGCCAGGATACGCGGCGTCTGCGGCGAGCGGATATACATGTACCAGGCGGTGACGAAGCCGAGCACCATGGCGATGAAGGGGCTCAAAGCCACAAGCGCCGGCACATGGTGGAACTCTTCGACCAGTTCGTTCTCGGCGCCGGTAAAGAGCGCACCCTTCCAGAACTCGGCATATTCCTCGCCGTAGAACCGGCCCTCGAAGAAGTAGCCGGCGAAAACTGCTCCAATTGCGAGGAGATAGAGCGGCACCAGCATGACCTGGGGCGACTCGTGGACGTGGTGCATCACCTCGTGCGAGGCGCGCGGCTTTCCATAGAAGGTCATGAAGATCAGGCGCCAGGAATAGAAGCTGGTGAACAGAGCCGCGATGACCAGCAGCGAGAAGGCAAAGCCCGAGACCGCCGAATGCGAAGCATAGGTCGCCTCGATGATCACGTCCTTCGAATAGAAGCCGGCAAGACCGAATGGTGTGAAAGGAATGCCGACGCCGGTGATTGCCAGCGTACCGACAATCATCATACGGAACGTCCACTTAATATGCGGCCGCAAGCCGCCCATGTAGCGCATGTCCTGCTCGCCATCGACGGCATGGATGACCGAACCGGCGCAGAGGAAGAGCAGCGCCTTGAAGAAGGCGTGGGTGAAGAGATGGAAGATCGCCGCGCCATAGGCCCCTACCCCGAGCGCCACGAACATGTAGCCGAGCTGCGAGCAGGTGGAATAGGCGATGACGCGCTTGATGTCGTTCTGCACGAGGCCGACGGTTGCCGCGAAGAAGGCGGTGATGGCGCCGATCACGGTAACGACAACCAGCGCATCCGGCGACAGTTCGAAGAGCGGCGACATGCGGGCGACGAGGAAGACGCCGGCGGTGACCATGGTGGCGGCATGGATGAGAGCCGAGACCGGGGTCGGGCCTTCCATGGCGTCAGGCAGCCAGGTGTGCAGCAGGAACTGCGCCGACTTGCCCATCGCGCCCATGAAGAGCAGCAGGCAGATGCCGGTCAGCGCATGCGCCTTGTCGAGCTGCATGCCGAAGAGGTTGAGGAACACCTCGCCCGCTTCGCCGCCGCCTTCATGCGGAGCGAAGTTCGATGCATTGGCGAAGATCGTGTCGAGGTTGATCGAGCCGAACAGCACGAAAACGCCGGCAATGCCGAGCACGAAGCCGAAGTCGCCGACGCGGTTGACGATGAAGGCCTTCATTGCCGCAGCCGTCGCCGACGGCTTCTTGAACCAGAAGCCGATCAGCAGATAGGAGGCGAGACCGACGCCTTCCCAGCCGAAAAACATCTGGGCAAGGTTGTCAGCGGTCACCAACATCAGCATGGCGAAGGTGAAGAGCGAGAGATAGGCGAAGAAGCGCGGGCGATGCGGATCGGTATGCATGTAGCCGATCGAATAGACATGCACCAGCGTCGAGACCGTGTTGACGACGATCAGCATCACTGACGTCAGCGTATCCACACGCAGCGACCAGGAGACGTCGATGCCGCCGGACTGGATCCAGCGCAGCACCTCGACCTTGATCGGGCCACCTTCGGCATGGCCCATGCCGACGGTGAAGAAGACGACCCAGGACAGGATGGCGGCGATGATCATCAGGCCGCTGGTGACATATTCCGAAGCCTTGGCGCCGATGGCGCGGCCGAAAAGGCCGGCGACGATCGCACCGATCAAGGGAAGAAAGACGATAGCCTTATAGAGGAACATGAGCCACTCAGCCCTTCATCATATTGACGTCTTCGACCGCGATCGAGCCGCGGTTGCGGTAGAAGACAACGAGAATTGCAAGACCGATCGCCGCTTCGGCAGCCGCGACCGTCAGGATGAACAGCGCGAAGACCTGGCCGACGATGTCGTTCAGGAAGGAGGAGAAGGCGACCATGTTGATGTTGACGGCGAGCAGGATCAGTTCGATCGACATCAGGATGACGATGACGTTCTTCCGGTTCAGGAAGATGCCGAAGACGCCGAGCGTGAAGAGGATGGCGCTGACCGTCAGGTAGTGGGAAAGTCCGATGACCATGTTCTTTGTTCCTTGACCTGCCTTTAGACGCCCTGCCCGGGCTTGACCGAAACCACCTCGACGGCGGTGGCGGGCGTGCGGGCAACCTGCCTGGGAATATTCTGCCGCTTGATGTTGGTGCGATGCCGCAGCGTCAGCACGATCGCGCCGATCATGGCGACCAGCAGCACCAGACCGGCGATCTGGAAGAAATAGACGTAGTTGGTGTAGAGCACGTCGCCGAGAGCGGCGGTATTGGTGCGCTCGCTCAGCGCCGGGATCGGCATGGCGACTGATTTGGCGATCTCAGGCGAGATGACGCTGCCACCGATGACGACGATCAGTTCGGCTGCGAGGATCACCCCGATCAGCCCGCCAATCGGCGCATATTCGAGAACGCCGGCCCTCAGTTCGGTGAAGTCGATATCGAGCATCATCACCACGAAGAGGAAGAGCACGGCGACGGCGCCGACATAAACGACAAGCAGGATCATCGCCAGGAATTCGGCACCGAGCAGCAGGAAGAGGCCAGCCGCATTGAAGAACACCAGGATCAGGAAGAGAACCGAGTGAACCGGGTTCTTCGCCCAGATGACCATGAACGCCGACGCCACCGCGACAAAGGCGAAAAGATAGAAAAATAGAGCCTGCAGACCCATGTTGGTGCCTTTTTCATCTTCCCCCGGGCAGCCGGGAGTTTCCCTGCCCGATGGAGCTTTCCCCGGCGCTAACCGGCAAAGCTCCTGTGCATATTGACCACGACAGGAGCACCTGCGCTCCATCGCGGCATTTCAAAATCTCAATCAGCGGTACGGCGAGTCGATCGCGATGTTGCGAGCGATTTCGCGCTCCCACCGGTCTCCGTTGTCCAGAAGCCGCGCCTTGTCGAAATAGAGCTCTTCGCGGGTTTCCGTCGCAAATTCGAAATTCGGGCCTTCGACGATCGCGTCGACCGGGCAGGCTTCCTGGCAGAAGCCGCAATAGATGCACTTCACCATGTCGATGTCGTAGCGCACGGTACGGCGCGTGCCGTCATTGCGGCGGGGACCCGCCTCGATGGTGATCGCCTGGGCAGGACAGATCGCCTCGCAGAGCTTGCAGGCGATGCAGCGTTCCTCGCCGTTCGGATAACGGCGCAGCGCATGCTCGCCGCGGAAACGCGGGGAGACCGGGCCTTTTTCGAAGGGATAGTTGATCGTCGCCTTCTGGCGGAAGAAATAGCGCATCGACAGAAAGAACGCGCCGACGAATTCCTTGAGAAACAGCGAGCTGATGGAGCCGGACAAGCTTGCCATCTTCAACCTCCAATTTTGCCGGAAACAAGAGCGGGCATGATCATGCCCAACCCGTCAGTTTCAGCACGAATGCAACGATGACGACCATGGCGAGCGACAGCGGCAGGAAGACCTTCCAGCCGAGGCGCATGAGCTGGTCGTAGCGGTAGCGCGGAACGAAGGCCTTGACCATCGCGAACATGAAGAACACCAGGCAGGCCTTCAGCGTGAACCAGATGATACCTGGGACCCAATTGAGGATCCAGATATCGACCGGGGGCAGCCAGCCGCCGAGGAAGAGGATCGTCGTCAGCGCGCACATCAGGCAGACGGCCGCATATTCGCCGAGCATGAACATCATGTAGGGCGAGGAGCCGTATTCGACCATGAAGCCGGCAACGAGTTCCGATTCAGCTTCCGGAAGGTCGAAGGGCGGACGGTTCGTCTCGGCGAGTGCTGAAATGAAGAAGATGATGAACATCGGGAAGAGCGACAGCCAGTGCCAGTCGAGGAACGACGCCGGCAGGCCGAGCATGGTGCCGAGGCCGGTATGCTGCGCATTGACGATATCGGTCAGATTCAGCGAGCCGACGCAGAGAAGCACGGTGACGATGACAAAGCCGATCGAGACTTCATAGGACACCATCTGTGCCGCCGAGCGCAGCGCGCCGAGGAACGGATACTTCGAGTTCGAAGCCCAGCCGCCCATGATGATGCCGTAAACCTCGAGCGAGGAGATCGCGAAAATATAGAGGATGCCGACATTGATGTTGGCGATCACCCATCCGTCGGCCAGCGGCACCACCGCCCAGGTGGACAGCGCCAGAAGCACCGTCACGAGCGGCGCAAGCAGGAACACCGCCTTGTTGGCGCCGGCCGGAATGATCGGCTCCTTGAAGACGAACTTCAAAAGGTCGGCGAAGGACTGAAACAGGCCGAAGGGACCGACGACGTTCGGCCCGCGGCGCAGCTGCACGGCCGCCCAGATCTTGCGGTCGGCGAGCAGCACGTAGGCGATGAAGACGAGCAGGCAGACGAGAAGCAGCAGCGACTGACCGATCATGATGATCGCCGGCCAGACATAGGTCGAAAAGAAAGAATCCATAGTCCCCTGCCCTTACTCTGCCGCGACTTTGAAGTTGTTGCGGGCCAATGCCGAGCACTCCGCCATGACAGCCGAGGCACGCGCTATCGGGTTCGTCAAATAGAAGTCTTTCACCGGCGACGCAAACCCGGATTTGTTCATCTTGCCGGCTTTTTTCGCAACTGCGGCAATTTGGGCGCTATCGGTTTCGGCGATCTCGTCGATGGCGGCGAAATGCGGGAAAGCGGCATAGAGGCGGACACGCAATTCACTCAACGAATCGAAGGGAAGCTTCTTGCCGAGCACGTCGGAAAGGGCACGGATGATCGCCCAGTCCTCGCGGGCGTCACCCGGCGCAAAACCTGCGCGATTGCCCATCTGGACGCGGCCTTCGGTGTTGACCCAGGTGCCGGACTTTTCGGTATAGGCTGCCGCCGGCAGGATGACGTCGGCATGGTGTGCGCCGTTGTCGCCATGCGAGCCGATATAGACGGTGAGCTTGGCCTTCTTGGCGGTGAAGTCGAGTTCGTCGGCACCGAGCAGGAAGAGCACGTCCATCGCCGTCAGCATCTCGGCAGCGTTGACGCCCTTGGTGCCCGGCACGAAGCCGAGATCGAGGCCGCCGACACGCGAGGCAGCGGTATGGAGGACGGCAAAGCCGTTCCAGCCTTCGACGACCGCGCCGACCGAACCGGCGAGCTTGGCAGCACTGGCGAGAACGCCGGCGCCATCGGTGCGCGACAGCGCGCCCTGGCCGATGATGATCATCGGCTTGGCGGCGTTCTTCAGCACGTCGGCGAAGGCGTGGGTGCCGTCGACCAGATCCTTCAGCGTGTCGGGACCGCCGCCGAGGTAATCATAGCTGTAGCGCAGTTCGCCCGGCTCGCCGATCACGCCGATCGGGAACTTGCCGCGGCGCCAGCGCTTGCGGATGCGGGCGTTGAGGATGGCGGCCTCGAAGCGCGGATTGGCGCCGATGATCAACAGCGCATCGGCCTGGTCGATGCCCGCAATGGTCGGGTTGAAGAGGTAGCTTGCACGGCCGAGCGACGGATCGAGTGCCGCCCCATCCTGGCGACAGTCGAGATTGGCTGACCCCAGCGACTTCACCAGTTCGGAGAGCGCATACATCTCCTCGACGGAAGCGAGATCGCCGGCGATAGCGCCGATCTTGTCGCCCGAGGTCGCGCCGACCGCGGCCTTGATGGCGCCAAAGGCTTCGGCCCAGGTAGCGGGCTGCAGGCGGCCGTCGCGGCGAACATAAGGCCGATCGAGGCGCTGGGTCTTCAGGCCGTCCCAGATGAAGCGGCTCTTGTCGGAGATCCACTCTTCGTTGATCGTCTCATTGACGCGCGGCAGGATGCGCATGACTTCGCGGCCGCGGGTATCGACGCGGATCGCCGAACCGACGGCATCCATGACGTCGATCGATTCGGTCTTGTTCAATTCCCACGGGCGCGCGGTGAAGGCGAAAGGCTTGGAGGTAAGCGCGCCGACCGGGCAAAGGTCGACGACGTTGCCCTGCAGCTCGGAGGTCATCGCCTGTTCGAGATAGGTGGTGATCTCGGCATCCTCGCCGCGGCCGATCAGGCCGAGTTCGGAAATGCCGGCGACCTCGGTCGTGAAGCGGACGCAGCGCGTGCAGTGGATGCAGCGGTTCATCACCGTCTTGACGAGCGGGCCGATATACTTGTCTTCGACGGCGCGCTTGTCTTCCTGATAGCGCGAGGTGTCGATACCAAAGGCCATCGCCTGGTCCTGCAGGTCGCATTCGCCGCCCTGGTCGCAGATCGGGCAATCCAGCGGATGGTTGATCAGCAGGAATTCCATCACGCCTTCGCGGGCCTTCTTGACCATCGGCGTGTTGGTGAAGACCTCAGGCAGTTCGCCGTTAGGGCCGCCGCGGATATCGCGCACGCTCATGGCGCAGGAAGCCTGCGGCTTCGGCGGTCCGCCCTTTACCTCGACGAGGCACATGCGGCAATTGCCGGCAACCGACAGGCGCTCGTGGAAGCAGAAGCGCGGAACCTCGGCACCGGCATCCTCACACGCCTGCAATAGCGTGAAATGATCCGGAACTTCGATCTCGTTGCCGTCAATCTTCAGTTTTGCCATCGTCGCTCAGTCCTGTTTCCCGTTTGCCTGATGACGGCAAACAAACCTATTTTTGCAACACTCTCATTGCCAAGCCGGATCTTTCGTCCTGCCGACATCTGATGTCGCCCAAATTCTCTGTCGCGCATTCCAGACCCGGAACCCGCACCGGCATCTGCAGCTTGAGGTCCCCGCCCGTCCGCCGATCTGCCCATCCTTCCGGCCGATTGCACGGCCGGACAGTTCATTTCTTCCTGCGGCCCCGTCCCGCCAGAATTTTCGCCTGACCGGTCCAGTCGTCACGGCCGATGCGGCCGTTAAAGCCGAGTTCGGCGTCGAGCCGGGCGATTTCCTCGTCGGTCCAGGCGGCGATCTCAACGAAGTTGCGAATGCCCTTGGCATTCAGCACCTGCTCCAGCTTCGGGCCGATGCCGGCGATCAGCTTCAGATCGTCGGCCTTCCCACGCGCAACCGGTTTTGCCTTCACAGCCGGCTTTGGTTGGCTGGTCTTCACTTGGCTTGCTGGCTTCGTGTGGCTGGCTGGGGTCGGCTCGCTGACCGGCTTGACAACAGTCAGGGTCGGCCTTGCCTTCTTCTCGGTCGGCGGCTTGGTGAAAGCCCTGACATCCGGGCGAATATTCTCCGGCCGGATATCGACATCGGGCTTCAGTTCATCCGGCGGCGTGTCATCGAGTGCGGCCGCAACCTTGCCGGTCGTTTCCAAGGCGCTCTGGAAGGCACCGAAGAAGGCGCCCGCCATCTGGGTCGAGAAACCGAAGCCGATCGCCGTTGCGGCAGCAAAGGCTGCAGCGGGATGCGCCATCAGCGGATGCACCGGCATCGCCCGTGCATTTTCCAGCATCTCGGCGGCAAGACGACCGAAACCGGCCGCGAAATCGGCGACTTCTTCCTTTTTCCCAGCCTTGGATGCATTGTCCGCCATGATTATTCAGCCGCCTCCAGAACCGCACCGTGATCGAGGGCGCTTGCCGTATACTGGTCTATGCGCTTTTCGATCTCGGGACGGAAGTTACGGATCAGACCCTGCACCGGCCATGCGGCGGCGTCGCCCAGCGCACAGATGGTATGGCCTTCAATCTGCTTCGTCACCTGGAACAGCATGTCGATTTCGCGCTTCTGGGCATTGCCCTTGGCCATGCGTTCCATCACGCGCCACATCCAGCCGGTGCCTTCGCGGCAGGGCGTGCACTGGCCGCAGCTCTCATGCTTGAAGAAGGCGGAGATACGGGCGATCGCCTTGATGACGTCGGTGGACTTGTCCATGACGATCGCGGCGGCAGTACCGAAGGAAGAGCCGACGCCGCGCAGGCCGTCGAAATCCATCGGGCAATCGATGATGTCCTTGGCCGGAACGATCGGGCAGGACGCCCCGCCCGGAATGACGGCAAGCAGGTTGTCCCAGCCGCCGCGGATGCCGCCGGCATGGCGGTCGACCAGTTCGCGGAAGGTGATACCCATTTCCTCTTCGACCGTGCACGGCTTGTTGACGTGGCCGGAGAGCATGAACAGCTTGGTTCCGACATTGTTCGGGCGGCCGATGGCCGAGAACCAACCGGCGCCGCGGCGCAGGATCGTCGGCGCAACAGCGATCGATTCGACATTGTTGACCGTCGTCGGGCAGCCGTAGAGGCCCATATTGGCCGGGAACGGCGGCTTCAGGCGCGGCTGGCCCTTCTTGCCTTCGAGGCTTTCGAGCAGCGCGGTTTCCTCGCCGCAGATATAGGCGCCGGCGCCGTGATGGACGAAGATGTCCATGTCCCAGCCGAGCTTGTTGTTCTTGCCGAGCAGGCCATAATCATAGCATTCGTCGATCGCCGCCTGCAGCGCTTCGCGCTCTCTTATATATTCGCCGCGCACATAGATGTAGGCCGCATTGGCACCCATGGCGAAGCTCGCGATGACACAGCCTTCGATCAGCGTATGCGGATCGTGGCGCATGATATCGCGGTCCTTGCAGGTGCCGGGCTCCGATTCGTCAGCGTTGACGACGAGGTAATGTGGGCGGCCGTCGCTTTCCTTCGGCATGAAGGACCATTTGAGACCTGTGGGGAAACCGGCGCCGCCACGACCGCGAAGACCAGAGGCCTTCATCTCGTTGATGATCCAGTCGCGGCCCTTTTCGAGGATCTGCTTGGTGCCGTCCCAGTGGCCGCGGCTCATCGCGCCCTTCAGGGATTTGTCCTTGAGGCCGTAGATATTGGTAAAGATGCGGTCTTTATCTTGTAACATGCTTCACCTCTTACCGCGGCTTCTTGCCGAAGACCTTGATATATTCCGCTTCGCCGCCCTTGGCGAGCGCCTTGGCCTGCTTGACCCAGTCATCGCGCTCGATGCGGCCGCGGAAGTTCAGGTAGCCGTCGACCCATTCGCGTTCGGCCTTCTTCCAGCCTGCGACCTGCGCAAAGGTGAAGATGCCGATTTCGTTCAACGTCGCCTCGATTTTCGGGCCGACACCCGAGATCATCTTCAGATCATCCGGTGCGGCAGGCTTTTCGACGCCGGCCGGACGGTTCTTGTCGGTCAGGACAGGCTTTGCCGCCGCGGCAGCTTCAGCATTGACGGCAGCTTTCGGCGCCGGTTCGGCGGCCGCAGTGCCTGATATCGGCCGCTGCTCGGCAGCCTTGGCGTTTTTCGCAGCCGCCTTCGGCGCCGTTGCCGGCGTCTTCAGGGCAGCATTGGTCTCGGCATCGGTGCTCTTCGGGCGGGCGGCCTCGGAGGGCGGAACCGGCGCGGCGTCGACTGGAGCCGACACGGATTCGGCATTGGCCTTCTTGGCGCGCGACCTTGCCTTCGGCTCTTCCGTCGTCAGCGAGGTCAGGCCGCCTTCAGGCGCCGAAAACACCCGGTCGATCTGGGTGCCGGGCTTGATGCTGGCACCATTACCGGCGGCAAAGACGTCGATGATCTCTTCGAGACGCTCAGGCGTCAGGTCCTCATAGGTGTCCTTGCCGATCATCACCATCGGCGCGTTGACACAGGCCCCGAGACATTCGACCTCTTCCCAGGACAATGTGCCTTCGGCATTGCGCTCGAAGGCATGGGCATGGATCTTGCTCTTGCAGACCGACATCAGCGCTTCCGAGCCGCGCAGCATGCAGGGCGTCGTGCCGCAGACCTGGACATGGGCGCGCGTTCCCACAGGATGCAGCTGGAACTGCGTATAGAAGGTCGCGACCTCGAGCACTCTTATATAGGCCATGTCGAGCATGTCGGCGATCTTTTCGATCGCCGCGCGCGTGACCCAGCCGTCCTGCTCCTGCGCCCGCATCAACAGCGGAATGACCGCCGATTGCTGGCGGCCGGCGGGGTATTTCTGGATCGTCTTGTCCGCCCAGACCGCATTCTCATCGCTGAAGGCGAATGCGGCAGGCTGGAATTGATCTTCGGCTAATCGACGAACGGACATTCTTCCTCACGCCTTGTCAGTTTAGGGTTCCACACCGCGAAGCGGTCAAAGACTGCATTTCGCAGGCATAGGCCGACTGGTCTTTTTGCATAAACACTACGAATTTGCTGCCGTTCGGAATGGCAGCCTTGATCTGATAGCCCTTGGACAAAAGCTCGCCCATGGACGATTGCTGCGCCGGCGGCGTCTCTTCCTTACGGCCCAGCGGCGTGCCGAGGCTATCGGACTCCTGAGCCGAAACCCCGGATGCCGAAAGAAGGATTACGACGGCCAGCGGCAGAAGCTGCATCAGCGGTCCACCTCACCGAAGACGATGTCGAGCGAGCCGAGGACGGCCGCGACGTCGGCAAGCTGGTGGCCGCGGCACATGAAATCCATGGCCTGCAGATGGGCGTAGCCCGGGGCGCGGATCTTGCAGCGATAGGGCTTGTTGGTGCCGTCGGAGACCAGATAGACGCCGAACTCGCCCTTCGGCGCCTCGACGGCGGCGTAAACCTCGCCGGCCGGCACGTGGTAGCCTTCGGTATAGAGTTTGAAGTGGTGGATCAGCGCTTCCATCGAACGCTTCATCTCGCCGCGCTTCGGCGGCACGACCTTGCCGTCAATCGACGAGAAGGGACCGGTCTTGGCATCCGAGAGCAGCCGGTTGACGCATTGCTTCATGATGCGAACCGACTCGCGCATCTCGATCATGCGGATCAGATAGCGGTCGTAGTTGTCGCCATTCTTGCCGATCGGGATGTCGAATTCGAGATCGGAATAACATTCATACGGCTGGGCGCGACGCAGATCCCAGGCCGCACCCGAACCGCGCACCATGACGCCGGAGAAGCCCCAAGCCCAGCATTCCTCCAGCGAGACGACGCCGATATCGACGTTGCGCTGCTTGAAGATACGATTGCCGGTCAACAGGTTGTCGATGTCGTCCAGCGCCTTCAGGAACGGGTCGCACCAGCTGCCGATATCCTGCACGAGCTGTTCGGGCAGGTCCTGGTGGACGCCACCCGGACGGAAATAGGCGGCGTGCATGCGCGAGCCGCTGGCGCGCTCGTAGAACACCATCAGCTTTTCACGCTCTTCGAAGCCCCAGAGCGGCGGCGTCAGCGCGCCAACGTCCATGGCCTGCGTCGTGACGTTCAGAAGGTGCGAGAGGATACGACCGATTTCCGAATAGAGAACGCGGATCAGCTGGCCGCGAATCGGGATCTCGATGCCGAGCAGCTTTTCGACGGCCATCGCATAGGCATGTTCCTGGTTCATCGGCGCGACGTAGTCGAGACGATCGAAATAGGGCACGGCCTGAAGATAGGTCTTTGTCTCGATCAGCTTCTCGGTGCCGCGATGCAAAAGGCCTATATGCGGATCGACACGCTCCACAATTTCGCCGTCAAGCTCCAGGACAAGACGAAGAACGCCATGCGCCGCCGGATGCTGCGGTCCGAAGTTGATGTTGAAGTTGCGGACGTTATGTTCGGTCATTTGCAACGCGCTCCGCTATTGCAGGCATAAGCCAATGGGCAATAGGCAATAGTGTAGTTTTCAATTCTCATGTTCGTTCCGTCCATCCTGCAGGCGGCGAATAAGCGACCACAGCATCTTTCCCACTTCTGCTACCAAGGAAAGCGCCAACTGGGTTTGTGACACCGTGACAATTCCTACTCGCGCCGAGAGTATCAGATGCGTTTCCAACTCCTTCAGAGACCCTTGGGCAATTTTCAAGTGGTGCACGTAGGCACCCGTTGACTCGCGTCCGTAACCTTCCGCGATGTTTGCTGCAATGGATGCTGCAGAACGTCTTACCTGGGAGGCAAGGCCATAAATTTCCTCTTTTGGAAATTCCTTTGTGAGGCCGTAACATTCAACCGCAAGATCCATGGAGCGCTGCCACACCTTAAGATCCTGATAGGAATTAATCGCCGTTGCCATTCTCCCTTGTCACTACTGCCTGCTGGCTTCTGCCTGATGCCTAAGACTACTGTTTCGCTTTTTCGTCGCCGGGCAGTACATACTCCGTGCCTTCCCAGGGCGACATAAAGTCGAAGTTGCGGAATTCCTGCTTCAGCTCGACCGGCTCGTAGACGACGCGCTTTGCGGCGTCGTCGTAGCGCACTTCGACAAAACCGGTGGTCGGGAAGTCCTTGCGCAACGGATGGCCTTCGAAGCCATAGTCGGTCAGGATGCGGCGCAGGTCCGGATGGCCGGTGAAGAGCACGCCATACATGTCCCAGGTCTCGCGCTCGAACCAGTCGGCACCTGGATAGACGGGGCAGGCCGACGGAACCGGCGTATCCTCGTCGGTCGCGACCTTGACGCGGATGCGCAGGTTCTTCTTCGGCGACAGCAGGTGGTAGACGACATCGAAACGCAGCTCGCGCTGCGGCCAGTCGACCCCGCAAATATCGATCAGGTTGACGAAACCGCATTTGGCGTCGTCGCGCAGGAAAGTCAGAAGCGCGACCAGGTTTTCACCCGTCGTCGTCAGCGTCAGCTCGCCATACTTCATCTGCGATGCGGCGATCAGGTTGCCGCGCGCTTCGCCAAGGTAGGACGCAAGCTCAGTCAGGGCTTCACTCATATGCCTTGTCCTTAACCCTTAGCGTTCGATCGTGCCGGTACGCCGGATCTTCTTCTGCAGCAGAAGCACGCCGTAAAGCAACGCCTCTGCCGTGGGGGGACAGCCCGGCACGTAGATGTCGATCGGCACGATGCGGTCGCAACCGCGCACCACCGAGTAGGAATAGTGATAATAGCCGCCGCCATTGGCGCAGGAGCCCATCGAGATGACATAACGCGGCTCGGGCATCTGGTCATAGACCTTACGCAGCGCCGGCGCCATCTTGTTGGTCAGCGTGCCGGCGACGATCATCACGTCGGACTGGCGCGGCGAAGCGCGCGGCGCAAAACCAAAGCGCTCGACGTCGTAACGCGGCATCGACAGCTGCATCATTTCGACGGCGCAGCAGGCAAGGCCGAAGGTCATCCACATCAGCGAGCCGGTGCGGGCCCAGTTGATCAGCTCGTCGGTCGAGGTGACGAGAAAACCCTTGTCGGCAAGCTCGTTGTTGATCTCACCGAAAAATGGGTCGTTGCTGCCGATCGGCTTGCCGGTCGAAGGATCGATGATCCCTTTTGGCTGCTGTGCGACGAGCGGCTGATTGCTCACAGGGGCTACTCCCATTCCAGGGCTCCCTTCTTCCATTCATAGATAAAGCCGATGGTCAGCACGAGAAGGAAGACCATCATGGACCAGAAGCCGAACCAGCCGATGGCGCCGAAGGAGACGGCCCAGGGGAAGAGGAAGGCGACTTCGAGGTCGAAGATGATGAAGAGGATCGACACGAGGTAGAAGCGGATGTCGAACTTCATGCGGGCGTCGTCGAAAGCGTTGAAGCCGCATTCGTAAGCCGAGAGCTTTTCCGAATCTGGCGCTTTGAAAGCCACGGCGAACGGCGCGATGAGCAGCGCCAGACCGATCACGAGCGCAATAGCAATGAAGATAGCGATTGGAATATAAGAACTGAGTAGTTCAGTCATCATGTTCATCCCTGCTTGCCGGAGACGCCAGGTGGCGCATTTGGGCAAATGCCCGGCAAGCGAACGTGCGTTGCAACAAGCCGTGGTTAGCGCAGCCGAAGCCCCGGCGCAAGACTTTTACAGAAGCAATTCGACGAGTAGCCGAGGGACACTATCAAGCACATGCAATGATGTCGCGACAAATCCGCGCAAGCCGCTTCAGCGCGCATGCCTGACCACTGGAAACTGCATAGCTTTCAAGAGAAATGGCGCGAGTGACGGGGCTCGAACCCGCGACCTCCGGCGTGACAGGCCGGCACTCTAACCGACTGAGCTACACCCGCGCATTGATCGGCCATTTTGCGGCCGCGAGGAAGAAGAGAACCGGACAAACGACAAATCGCATTTGCGTTTTACAAGACTTGAAATGGCGCGAGTGACGGGGCTCGAACCCGCGACCTCCGGCGTGACAGGCCGGCACTCTAACCAACTGAGCTACACCCGCAATTCATTTCAAGCAGTCCGGATGCCTTCGCACCCTCTCCAAAACGGCTGCCCGTTTCGATGAGCGGCTAACTACGGGGTTCGCCTTTTAGTGTCAAGCAGGTTTGGAGACAAAACCATGACAGTCCGTGAAATGTTTCTGCGGGTTGGGTGCCAGACGAACAAAAGCCGGCACTTCCGTCTTCCGCAGCGATGCTCAGGCGCAGACGCAGCGCCTTCGAAACGGACATGCTCGCCGCCCTCCCCTCACTTTTCCACAGCCGAGCCAAACCTAAGCGGCATTGAAGACACGGGACCACCGCCAAAAAAATCAAAAAATCTTCACAAACACTCTTGCGGTTTTGCCGCGATCCGCATAGATCACGGCCACCAACGCGGCAGGCCGATCCGGCTTCGTTTGCGATGGGCGATTAGCTCAGTTGGTAGAGCGCCTCGTTTACACCGAGGATGTCGGGAGTTCGAGTCTCTCATCGCCCACCATTTTCAATCTTTCCTGCTGCTTGTTCATCGGAATTAGACTCCCGAATTAGCTCGCTAATCCGATCAGGATCTGCGCAAGGTGTTTTGTCAGGAGACACCTCATGAAAACCGTTGCCATCATCTCTACGCTGCTTCTCGCCAGCGTGGCTGCGCCGCCGTGCATTGCCAGAGAGCCAGCGCAAGAGGTGTTCCTGTCTGCCGGGGATCAGGCGATTACAACCTCGGGAGAAACCCCGGCGCGTGAAGCCAGAACATATCTGCTGAGAATGCAGTCAGATCTGCCGATTAATTTTTCGGTCGATGCCGACAATTCGGCCTGCAGCTTGGAAATCAGCAAAGCCAGCCAGCGCGGCGTCTTAAGCACCATCAGCCGATTCCCCGCGTCTTTCAGAGACAGCGGTCAAAGTGGCGATAAATATACGTTTTCGTTTTTCCAAAACCGCGTTTCATTTATGAGCGGCGCCCGGTGCGCCTTCTCATTTTCTCTCACGCAGAAGTGACTGTGGGGTGATGGGCATCCCTCGCCGTTTGGAGGACGCCCATCGTCTGCCATTTCATGGCGATTACATCCACGCCGAAAACCCTCCCGCTGCCTATCGCTTCGTCACGACTCTCCGTATCCGGTGAACTGGCTGCCGATGCCCCCGTTCGGCGGCACACCACGGCCCGAGTTGTGGGCAGGACTGCGTTCTCGAGGCAGCATGCGGCACGACGTTCCGGCGCAGCAAGGCGTGCATCCCGGCAGCTTCAGATGCGCGCCGTCCCGCCAGCGCTCCGTAAAACGGACTACTCCCAGCCACCGCGCCACCTCCTATTGGGCGAATGGATAGGGGCCGGCAAAAGTGGGAGAATTCGCCGCCCGGAAAGTCTCCGCGCTTGAAGGTTCATCACGCCTGGAGGTGTGCCATGAGGACCCTGCGCTCCGCATTGATGCTGTGCATCGCGATTGCCCTTGGCACGCCAAGTGCCACATACGTCGCCCTGCCCGGATATGCATTCAAGACGAATCCGACATGCCAGCGCCACGAACCAAAGACGAAATTCGACAGGAGGTGCGACTGGCCGAGGGTGGGCTTCAAGAACTTTACGCCCCCGCTTGTGACCGTGCTTGGGATCTGAGGATCTTGGAACGGCGCCGGATGCGCTTTCTCTTTTTCTCCGACTGAGATGTGAGAGCGTGATCGGGGTAGTGAGCATCCCGCTGTCCGGTGGGTGCTCATCGCCCACTATTCATCCCTTCGCCAGTTCTTTATCCACAGCGGAAACCAGCCGCGAATCGTCCGCCGTCACGTCAGGCGCGAAACGGGCGGCGACTTTGCCGTCGCGGCCGATCAGGAATTTCTCGAAGTTCCAGAGGATGTCGTCCTCATTTCCGCCTGTCATGCCATGGGATTTCAGGCGTTCGCGCATCGGGCCGTCACCCGTCGTCGCGACACCCGACTTGGTCAGCTGCCGGTAAAGCGGGTGCTGGGCCTCGCCCTTGACCGAGATCTTCGAGAAGATCGGGAAGGTGACGTCATAGGTGCTGGTGCAGAAATCGAGGATCTCGGCGTCGGTGCCGGGCTCCTGACCCTTGAAGTCGTTGGCGGGGAAAGCTGCGATGACGAAGCCGCGCTCGCGCTTTTCCCCATAGAGCTTTTCCAGCCCCTCATATTGGACGGTCAGCCCGCATTTCGAGGCGACATTGACGACCAAGAGCACCCTGCCCCTGTATTCGTTGAGCGTGGTCTCACGACCATCCACAGTCTTGACCGGGATATCCAGCACGTTGCCCGTCACGGGAACCTCCAATTTCGTAAGGATATGTTTCGCCCAAGCTTACCGATATCGCCGCCGTTGTCATCAGCGTCGGGATCAACTTGGCTTCCACAGGACGCCGGTGCGGCTTCCGGCCGCACCGGGCCTTAGCACCTCAGGCGGGAGACGTTTCCTTCACGTCGTCGAGCAGGAAGTGCACGACGAGATAATCCGTCTTGTAATGGCGGCCACTGTCCGACACGGAATCGACGCTGCCGCCGTCCTTCGGGTGCCAGGCGTGGTAATGGGGATTGGTGGTGATCAGCGTGATGGCCTTGCCATCTCTTTCACCAAGCCGGAAGCGCATCTCGGCGAGCGGCCAGATCCGCTCGTAATCCTGCATGGTGATTCGCGCCTTCAGCGCCTTGCGCTGCAGCGGCGCTTCGCCGGCCTCGGCTGGTGTTTCCAACATCACCTCCTCAGCTCCGCTGATGATGGCGTTGAATTCTTCAGGCCACATGCGTCTCATGAAATCGCTCCTCCCGAGGCTTTTTCGTCAGTTCACAGATGGAACTTAGCGGTTTGTCCGAAAGAAGCAAATTCCTGTCATGCGGTTGTCATCGGTTCCCGCTGCTCCTACCTTCCCGTCAAACCGCATCAGGGCCGTCAGTCGCCCGCAATCCCGAGATCAGAAATGAAGACACGTGAAGAAAGGCAGGCGCTCCGGGCGAGCATGCCGCGCACCCCGCTCAGCGCCCATCATATGGAAAACGCCCGGCTGCTGCCGGATCGCGGCGAATTGCTTTTTCGGATCCCGAACGGCGGCATCGGCGTCGAGGTCGGGGCAGCCTTTGGCGAATATACGGCGGAGATCCTGGAAAAGAATCGCCCGGCGCAGCTCTACCTCATCGATCCCTGGTCAATGGATCGCTACAGCTCCGGGCTCGATGCGATCCACACGAATTTCGCGGCCGAGATCGCGGCCGGCCGGCTGCATCTGATGCAAGGCACATCGCTCGACAAGCTTGCCGAATTCGAGGACGATTTCCTCGATTGGGCCTATATCGATACCGACCATTCCTTCGAGCTCACCTGGCAGGAACTCCTGCTCTGCGAAAAGAAGGTGAAGCGGACGGGGCGTATTGCCGGGCATGATTTCTGCACCGGCAATACGGTCAAGCCGATCGTCTATGGCGTCGTCGAGGCGGTCACCAAATTCTGCAAGGATTACGGCTGGCAATTCGAGTTCCTGACGGTCGAATCGCACGCGCATTTTTCCTATTGCCTGAAGCGGCTCTGATCAGCTCACATTTTACCGGAATATTGCTCGTCGCTGACCTTTTCCATCCAGTCGACGTGGCTGCCGTCCAGCGCTTCATGGATGGCGATATGCGTCATCGCCGTGTCCGGGGCAGCGCCGTGCCAATGTTTTTCGCCTGGCGCGAACCAGACGGTATCGCCGGGGCGGATCTCGCGGATGTCCTCGCCCCAGCTCTGGGCGAGGCCCTTGCCTGATGTCACGATCAGTGTCTGGCCGAGCGGATGCGTATGCCAGGCCGTGCGGGCGCCGGGTTCAAAGGTGACGGAGACCGCCCTCGCCCGTGCCGGCGCCGGCGTTTCCATCAGCGGATCCTGGCGAACGGCGCCGGTGAAATAGTCGGCCGGTGGCTTCGTCGAGGGGCGAGAGCCGGCGGGTTTGATCTCCATGATCTTTCCTTTTCCATTCATTGCGGTTGAAGCCTTATATCGCGACGATATTTCATCGAGGCGACCAATCAAAGCCGGATCGGCAATTGCCGCGGAGTCACCCGCCTGATAGTTCCAGTGGCTTTCATCACCAAAGCGCGTCGCATCGTGCTTGATTCATGCGATGCGCTTTGGCTCTTTGTTTTTATGCATGTCGCTGTCCCCGCACACTTCCGGGCGACATGCAGTAGGGAGGATTTTTCATGAAACACCATGCTTTTGGCCGCATGCCCTTCACCGTCACCAATGTCGGCTTCGGCGCCTGGCAGATCGGCGGCTCCTGGGGCGATATCAGCGAGGCCGACGGACGCGCGGCGCTCAATGCCGCGCTCGATGCCGGCATGACATTCATCGATACGGCTGACGTCTATGGCGACGGGCGCTCGGAAAAGATCATTGCCGACGTGCTGAAGACGCGCGGCGGTGTGCGTCCGATGGTCGCTACCAAGGCGGGCCGCCGCCTCAACCCGCATGTCGCGGAAGGCTACACCAAGGCTAATCTCGAAGGCTTCATCGACCGCAGCCTGACGAATCTTGCCGTCGACAGTCTCGACCTCGTGCAGCTCCACTGCCCGCCGCGTGAGGTGCTTTACCAGCCGGAGGTCTTCGAGGACCTGAACGCGCTGCAGAAGGCCGGCAAGATCAAGGGTTACGGCGTCAGCGTCGAGAAGGTCGAGGACGGTCTGAAGGCGATCGAATATCCCGGCGTCGTCAGCATCCAGATCATCTACAACATCTTCCGCCAGCGCCCCGATCACCTGTTCTTCCAGGAAGCACGCCGCAGGAACGTGGCGATCATCGTCCGCGTACCGCTCGCCAGCGGTCTTCTCTCCGGCAAGATCACCCGGGACACACATTTCGCCAGCGACGACCACCGCAATTTCAACCGCAACGGTGAAGCCTTCGATGTCGGCGAGACCTTTGCCGGCGTGCCCTTTGAGGTCGGCCTGCAGGCGGTGGAAGAGGTGCGCAAGCTGGTGCCCGAGGGCGCCACCATGGCCGCCTTCGCGCTCCGCTGGATCCTGATGAGCGACGCCGTCACCGTCGTCATCCCCGGCGCGCGTAACGCCGAGCAGGCCAAGGGCAATGCGGCTGCTGCCAATCTGGCGCCGCTTTCGGCCGATGTCATGGCAGCAACGCGCGAGATTTACGAGCGGCTGATCGCGCCGCATGTGCATCAGCGCTGGTAGGCGCCCAATACTCCGAGACGAAAATGGCCGGGTTTTCGCCCGGCCATTTTTATGTCGTGGAACTTTCAGAAGCTCAGTTGGTGCCGACCAGGTCAACCGGAAAGAACAGGGTCTCGCCGGAGGAGTCGCTGACGCCGTCATTGTCGGTGACCGCATAGGGCTTGCCCGATGCGTCGAAGGTGAAGCCTTCAAGCTTGTCCAGCACGTAGCCGTTGGTCGCGGTCTTCAGCTCACCGAGGAAGTCGTGGGCTTCGGTCTTCTTGACGACCGGCAGCTCGCCGCCGAGCTTGGCGGGCTTCAGGTCCGATATCGCGACCTTGTAGAGCTTCTTCAGCCTGGCGGCATCACCGACGAGGTTGTCGCGCTCGATGATGTAGACGCTGTCGCCCTGGGCCGAGATTTCCGACAGGCCGACCCAGCCGCTTTCCGTCTTGTCGAGCGGATAGCGCACAGCACCCCATTCCCTCTTCTTCGGATTGTAGGAGACGAGCTTGACGAAGCCCTTCTCGTCATCGCTCCACTCACGCTGGACCGCCATCCAGAGCGTCGCATCGTCGCCGGTGCCGACAATGGTCACGCCTTCAAAGCCGTAGCGGATTTCGTTGGCGACGAGCTCCTTCGGCAGGGCAATCTCGGCCTTGATGTCGCCCTTGGCATTGACGTTGTAGAGGGCATGCGGAACGAGACGCTCGCTGTAACCTTCCGAGGCGAGCCAGAAGGAGCCGTCGGCAGCAGCCGCGATGCCTTCGATGTCGAGCTTCTGGGCCGGGGCGCCGTCACGCTTGACGACGAGGGCGTCGGTGATGACGGCCGGCTTCTTGCTGGCATCGATCGTGTAGATCGTCGGCTGCGAGCCCAGAACGCTGTCGCTGACGGCGTAGAGCATGCCCGGCTTGCCCGGAACGGCGGCGAGACCCGAAAGGGCTGCAAAGCCGATCGGATTGCCGTCCTTCTCGGCGGAGACGATCTGCGGATAGGCCTTTTCGCCTTCCGAGCGCTCGTAGATCATCACATGCGAGCGCGCGCCGCCATCCTTTCCGAGGTCGAGTTCGTTGGCAGTCACGAGGAGATTGCGCTTAGGGATGGCGATCGCGCCTTCCGGCGAAATGCCGGACGGCAGCAACTGGACGAGTTCGGGATCGGCACCGGTATCCTTATAGACGCCGACGACCGAAGCACGCTCGGCGAGCAGGAAGAAATACTGATCGTCCCCGAACTTGGCGGCTTCGAGGCCTTCCGGCTCGACGCCCTTCGATCCTGACCGGCTTTCCGGATAGTGGCCGATATGGGCGACGGCGCGTTCGAAGGATGCGCCCGATTCGTAGAGAAGCTTGCCCGTCTTGTCGAAGATGGTGAAGCCGCGCGAGCCGCCCTGGTAGTCGCCTTCATTGGCGACGACGAGGCGGTTGTCGTCCAGCCACTTCACGGCGTCGGGTTCGCGCAGCACGCCTTTGGCTTCGCCCGAGAATTTCAGGGCGCCGTCACGCTTGGTGTCGATACCGGTGAGATCGACGCTGCCGGCGGAGAAATGCGTCTTCACTTCAGCCGTGTTGGCGTCGATGATGACGATCTCATTGTTTTCCTGCAGCGTCAGAGCAATCTCGTTCAGGCTGTTGAAGGCGACGAATTCCGGCTCCGGATCCTCCGGGGCGACGCCGGCAAGCCCGGTCAGCGCCACGTGCTTGATCGTGCCGCAATCGACGGTGCCGTTCCTGACCTGGAAGACGACGAGGTCGCCAGCCGGCATTTGCGGGATCTTGCCGTCATTGACCTTTTCGTCGCGCTCGTTTTCGATCGCGATGGTGCCGAGCGTCTTATCCTTGTTGAGGGCGATCGAATCCGGCTGGCCGCCGAGATCGCAGCTGTTTTCGATCTTCTTGGTCGCCACGTCGACGATGGCGAGACGGCCCGAGGGCTTCGCCTTGTTTTCGGAAGTGTTGACGGCAACGAGCGCCTTGCCGCCGCTCGAGGTGACCGATGTCGGCTCGCCGTCCATCATCACCGCGCCGCCGGCCTTCGGAGCCTTGGCATCGGTAATGTCGATGAAGCCGATCGCGCCGAGCGGGCTGTCGCTATAGATCAGCGTGTTGCCGTCGTCGGTCGCGGTGATGATTTCGGCGGAGCTCACCGAAAGCTTGTCCTTGTCAGCCGGCAGGTTCTGCGCAACCGGGAAGGAAGCGATGCGATTGAAAACCGGTTCGGCCGCGGCCGGAAAGGCAACGGATGCGAGAAGCACGGCAGCGAGCGCTGCCTTGCGCGATGAAATTGTCATGAAATCCCCCATGTGTCGAACATTCGAAACAGGAGTTTTCTGCGCGAGCGGCATGACAGAGGCATGACAGAGGCGACATTTTGCGCCAGACCACATCAGGCTGGTTTGCGCTCCCGGCGCATCTCGTTTCGCATGATGAAGAGCGAGGCAGACAGGATGAGAGCTGCTCCCAGCCAAAGGTAACCCGCCGGCGCATAGCCAAAGAACAGCCAACCGGCCAGCACGTTCAACGGCAGCTTGAGATCATCGAACGGCTGGACGTAGGCGGCATCGGCTGCGGCATAGGCAAGCGTCAGGAAATACTGCGCTGCGGCGGTCAGCAGCCCCGCCAGCAAGAACAGGGCAAGCGTTGCGCCCGTCGGCACTGCAAAACCTGCCGCAAGCGCCAGCCCGCCGTTTATCGGGGTCAGCAGAACGAGCAGCCAGACGGTGATCGTCTCCGGTCGTTCAATGCCCGTCAGGCTTTTGGTGATCAGCGACGAGGCGCCCCACAGCATCGCCGAGAGCACAGGCAGGAGTGCCGCCCAGCCAAAGCCGTCCGACCATGGCTGCAGGATGATCATCGCTCCGGTGAAACCCGCCGCCGTCGCGGCCCAGCGGGCCGGGCCGACGCGCTCACCGAGGAAAAGCCGGGCACCCAGAATGATGAAGAAGGGCGAGGTCATCACCAGTGCGATCGCCTGCCAGATCGGCACGGCGGCAAGGCCGGCGACCCAGGCCTCGACGCCGAGCGCGGCAAGCGCGACGCGCGCGAGGTGACGCCAGGGATAGTGCGTGCGCATCGCCGCGAGGCCGAGCCTCTTAAGGAACGGCAACGAAAACAGGAAGGCGAAGCCATATTGCCAGAAGGCTGCCGACGCCGAGGGAAAGGCAAGCTTCATCGTCAGCCATTGGGTGACGACGTTGAGAAGCGAAAAAGCAATGCCGGCAAGCACCATCCAGAGTGCACCGACAACGGCGCGGGACGGCGAGACTGCAAGGGAAGTCTGATTCATGTCTTTCATCCAAAACAGGGACCAACATAAATCAGGACGCATGAGGCACGGACACGAGCGACATGGCGGATCCCTGCCCTTCGCACGGCCAACACTCATTCTCTTCCATCCGGACTTTAACCGTCGGCTCCGGAATCGCACCGGATCTGCTGACCCTTCCCCCGCTTGGACATGAGGGAAGGCGCTCGCGGGCTCGAGCCGAAACTCTTACCGCCGGTGGGGAGTTTCACCCCGCCCTGAGAACAGAAATGTCGTAGATCAAAGCCCGCGCGGCGGCAAGAGTGTTCCTAAAGCAAAAGGGGTCCGGCAAAGCCGAACCCCTCTCAAATCCTTCACAACCGGTCTCGTTTCCGGCTGACGGATAATATCAGATCAGCCGTTGACGGCGTCCTTCAGGCCCTTGCCAGGCGTGAATTTGGGCACGTTGCGAGCCGGAATGTCGACTTCAGCGCCCGTCGACGGATTACGGCCCTTCGTTGCGGCACGATGAGAAACGGTGAAGCTGCCGAAACCCGCGAGGCGGATGTCGCCCTTGTTCTTGAGTTCAGCCTGGACAACGTCGAAAACCGCGTCAACAGCGGAAGCCGCGTCAGACTTCGTCAGCCCTGCCTTTTCGGCTACTGCGGACACGAGTTCATTCTTGTTCATGTTTCCACCCCTTTCTAAATGGTATGAAACGACTCAAAAGTAAGCTAGGCGCAGAATAGGTTTCATCAGGCCCGCCGAAAACCCAAAAGCCCTGCAAATCAAGGAAAAGCAAGCGTCTACATGACGTTTTCACAAAAAAGGCTGGCGTTTCCGCCAGCCTTTTTGCGTGTTTTGCCCCAATTGGGCGTAAATGTGGCAAAGGCCACTCAATGCGCTATGGTTGCGCCTGTCTCATCGAGGCCTTCGACCGTTGCGATGACGGGCGTTTCTACCGTGCCGTCCCATTCGATCGGCTCCGGTCGCCGGATCAGCGCATGCTTGATCACCTCGCCCATGCGGGATACCGGGATGATCTCCATGTTGTTCTTCACGTTATCGGGAATCTCCGCCAGGTCCTTGGCGTTTTCCTCCGGAATCAGCACCTTCTTGATGCCGCCGCGAAGCGCTGCGAGCAGCTTTTCCTTGAGACCACCGATCGGCAGCACACGACCGCGAAGGGTGATTTCACCGGTCATGGCCACATGCCTATCCACCGGGATGCCTGTCATGATCGAGACGATCGCGGTTGCCATGGCGACGCCGGCCGAGGGGCCATCCTTCGGCGTCGCGCCTTCCGGCACGTGCACGTGGATGTCGCTCTTGTCGAAGCGCGGCGGCTCGATGCCGAAATCGACAGCGCGCGAGCGAACATAGGAGGCCGCTGCCGAGATCGATTCCTTCATGACTTCCTTCAGATTGCCGGTGACCGTCATGCGGCCCTTGCCCGGCATCATCACGCCTTCGATGGTCAGCAGCTCACCACCGACTTCCGTCCAGGCAAGACCGGTCACGACGCCGACCTGATCCTCGCCCTCGGCTTCGCCATGGCGGAAGCGCGGGACGCCCAGGTAGTCGGAGATGTTGGCAGCCGTCACATGAACGGCCTTCGTCTTGCCCTTGATGATCTCGGTGACCGCCTTGCGGGCGAGTTTCATCAGTTCGCGTTCGAAGTTGCGGACGCCGGCTTCGCGGGTGTACTGCTGGCTGATCGCCATCAGGGCGTCGTCGCTGACCGAGAATTCTTCCGGCTGCAACGCATGTTCCTTGATGGCCTTCGGCAGCAGGTGCCGCTTGGCGATTTCGCGCTTTTCATCCTCGGTGTAGCCGGCGATACGGATGATCTCCATGCGGTCCATCAGGGGCGCTGGAATATTCAGCGTATTTGCCGTCGTGATGAACATCACATCCGACAGGTCGTATTCGACTTCCAGATAGTGGTCCATGAAGGTCATGTTCTGCGCCGGATCGAGCACTTCCAGCAGGGCCGAGGACGGATCGCCGCGATAATCCTGGCCGAGCTTGTCGATCTCGTCGAGCAGGAAGAGCGGGTTGGACTTCTTCGCCTTCTTCATCGACTGGATGACCTTGCCGGGCATCGAGCCGATATAGGTGCGGCGGTGACCGCGGATTTCGGCTTCGTCACGAACGCCGCCAAGCGCCATGCGGACATACTCACGGCCGGTCGCCTTGGCGATCGACTGGGCGAGCGAAGTCTTGCCGACACCCGGAGGGCCGACGAGGCAGAGGATCGGGCCCTTGATCTTGGTGGCGCGAGCCTGCACGGCCAGATATTCGACGATGCGCTCCTTGACCTTGTCGAGACCGAAGTGATCGGCTTCGAGGATCTTCTCGGCATTGTTGAGATCGGCCTTGATCTTCGACTTCTTGCCCCAGGGGATCCCGAGCAGCCAGTCCAGATAGTTGCGCACGACGGTGGCTTCCGCCGACATCGGGCTCATCTGACGCAGCTTCTTCAGTTCCGCATCGGCCTTTTCACGGGCTTCCTTGGACAGCTTGGTCTTGGAGATGCGCTCTTCCAGTTCGCTCATCTCGTCGCGGCCTTCCTCGCCGTCGCCGAGTTCCTTCTGGATCGCCTTCATCTGTTCATTGAGGTAATACTCGCGCTGGGTCTTCTCCATCTGGCGCTTGACGCGCGAGCGGATGCGCTTTTCGACCTGCAGGACCGAGATCTCGCCTTCCATGAAGCCGAGGGCCTTTTCGAGGCGCTGCTTGACGCTGGTGGTCTCCAGCATCTCCTGCTTCTCGGTGATCTTGATCGACAGATGCGAAGCGACCGTATCGGCGAGCTTGGAATAGTCGTCGATCTGGCTGGCGGCGCCGACCACTTCGGGCGAAATCTTCTTGTTGAGCTTCACATAGCTCTCGAATTCGGAGACGACCGAACGCGACAGAGCTTCCAGTTCGACCGGATCGTCATGCGGCTCCTCGAGCACATGGCCGAGCGCCTCATAGAAATCCTCGCGGCTGGTATAGGTGTCGATCTCGGCGCGGGCGCGGCCTTCGACCAGAACCTTCACGGTGCCGTCGGGCAGCTTCAAGAGCTGCAACACGTTCGCCACGGTGCCGACATTGTGGATCGCGGAAGGATCCGGATCGTCGTCGCTGGCGTTGATCTGCGTCACCAGCATGATCTGCTTGTCGGAACCCATGACCTCTTCGAGCGCACGGATCGACTTTTCCCGTCCTACGAACAGCGGCACGATCATATGCGGGAAAACCACGATGTCGCGCAGGGGCAGAACAGGGTAGGCAGTGCTGCTCGCTACAGACGTTTTCTTCGTCATTTTATGTCCTTTCCATCGTCCCGTTGCCGGGCTCTCTGCACGGCCGCTTGGGACCGGCCGGCACTCTCACTTGTTGCTACAAGTGGAGGTTCTGACTACGCTTTTCAAGCCACGCAAACGCCCGCGTCCCTCGGATGTGACAGCTTTATTACAACGGAACGCCAACACTATGAAGCGCGTGGCTGGACCGGCGCTTACCACTTCCGACCCGGCTAAAATACAAACGCCAGCAAGAGACTTACGGAATCATTGCATGATTGCCAAGCACTACCCCTTGCGCAACATCGGCAAAGGCAATGTCGGTTCCCACCGGCAAATACTAGCAGCGCTTCGCATGGTTTTTCAAATAGAAAGGGGCCTGCCTATGGCAAGCCCCCAAAATAATCACACGAAAGCCCAAGCTCACGCCGAAGCGTTGGCTTTTTCTTCCTGGCGATCGGCATAGATGTAAAGCGGACGGGCCGAACCGCGCACCACTTCCTCGGAGATGACGACCTCGCGCACGCCTTCCAGCGTCGGCAATTCGAACATCGTGTCGAGCAGGATCTTCTCCATGATCGAGCGAAGGCCGCGGGCGCCGGTCTTGCGCACGATCGCCTTGCGGGCGATTTCGCGCAGAGCGTCCTCGTGGAAGTTCAGTTCCACGTCTTCCATCTCGAACAGGCGCTGATACTGCTTGATCAGCGCGTTCTTCGGCTCGGAGAGGATCTGGATCAGCGCGTCCTCATCGAGGTCTTCAAGCGTCGCCAGAACCGGCAGACGGCCGATGAACTCAGGGATGAGGCCGAACTTGACCAGATCTTCAGGCTCCAGTTCGCGCAGGACCTCACCGACGCGGCGGTCATCCTGCGACTTGACGGTCGCACCGAAGCCGATCGAGGTCTTCTCGCCGCGGGCAGAGATGATCTTGTCGAGGCCGGCAAAGGCGCCGCCGCAGATGAACAGGATGTTCGTCGTGTCGACCTGCAGGAATTCCTGCTGAGGATGCTTGCGGCCGCCCTGCGGCGGAACGGAAGCGACCGTGCCTTCCATGATCTTCAGGAGCGCCTGCTGCACGCCCTCGCCCGAGACGTCGCGGGTGATCGACGGATTGTCGGACTTGCGCGAAATCTTGTCGACTTCGTCGATGTAGACGATGCCGCGCTGCGCACGCTCGACGTTGTAGTCGGCCGACTGCAGGAGCTTCAGGATGATGTTTTCGACATCCTCGCCAACATAACCGGCCTCTGTCAGCGTCGTCGCATCAGCCATGGTGAAGGGAACGTCGATGATGCGGGCGAGCGTCTGGGCAAGATAGGTCTTGCCGCAGCCGGTCGGGCCGACGAGCATGATGTTCGACTTCGCCAGCTCGACTTCGCCGTTCTTGGAGGCGTGCGCCAGGCGCTTGTAATGGTTGTGAACGGCGACCGACAGGATCTTCTTCGCCTGCCGCTGCCCGATGACGTATTCGTCGAGGACCTTGATGATGTCCTGGGGCGTCGGAACGCCGTCGCGGGACTTGACCATCGAGGACTTGTTCTCCTCGCGGATGATGTCCATGCACAATTCGACGCATTCATCGCAGATGAAGACGGTCGGTCCGGCAATCAGTTTCCGGACTTCGTGCTGGCTCTTTCCGCAGAACGAACAATAAAGCGTGTTCTTGGAGTCGCCGCCGTTGCTGCCGCTGACCTTGCTCATATCACTTTCCTTCCAGCACGCCGCATTTCAAGGCGAAATCGCGGTCCACTCTATCAGCTCCTGGCGGCACTCCGTTTCCGGAGCCTTTGCCGAGAAGGGCTTCAGGGGGTACGAACCGGGCCCAACCAATCATGTCCGGGTTCCGGCGGCAACGAATTCCCCTTCGAATGCCGAATGCTATGTCATAAAAATTCAACATAGCATTAATAGTTACTATTAGCGTCTTCGTCGCCGTATGAAAGCCCCTGTTCAATCACAAATGGGATAGAACTGTGGCGACAAAAACACCATCCCTATTAATTACTAGGCCTGTTCGCCTTCCATTTCGAGGCGCGACGTCAGAACCTTGTCGATCACGCCCCAGCTCTGGGCTTCGTCCGCATCCATGAAATGGTCACGATCGAGCGTCTTTTCAACTTCTTCGTAGGTGCGGCCGGTGTGCTTGACGTAGACCTCGTTCAGGCGGCGCTTCATTTTGAGGATGTCGCGGGCGTGCCGCTCGATGTCCGAAGCCTGGCCCTGGAAGCCGCCCGAGGGCTGGTGCACCATGATGCGGGAATTCGGCGTGGCAAAGCGCATGTCCTTGTGGCCGGCAGCCAGCAGTAGCGAGCCCATGGATGCGGCCTGGCCGATGCAGAGCGTCGAAACCGCGGGCTTGATGAACTGCATCGTATCGTAGATCGCCATGCCGGCCGTGACGACGCCGCCGGGCGAATTGATGTAGAGGGCGATTTCCTTCTTCGGGTTTTCGGCCTCGAGGAAGAGCAGCTGGGCGCAGACAAGCGTCGCCATATGGTCTTCGACGGCACCCGTCAGAAAGATGATGCGTTCCTTCAACAGGCGGGAATAGATGTCGTAGGAGCGTTCACCGCGGTTGGTCTGTTCCACGACCATCGGCACGAGGGCCATTGCGGTATCGACTGGGTTTCTCATGTGCGTCCTTTGTCAACGTCTCGCCGGCCGGCGCCGGGAATCAAAGAAAAATGTCTTACCCCTACATAGAGTGTCCCGGCCCTCCTCTTCAAGACACGCATGAGGATAACGTTAAGAAGGCGGGGCAAGGCGGCTCCTGGTAGGCTCTTTCCCCCAAACGCCTGTTAACGGCGAGCCCTTGGTACGATCTCCCCCGGCTATTCTCCATGACAGTGTGAAGGAAGGCTTACTCTATTCGACTGTGCTCATACACGTTTACCCAACGGAAAGCCTACCGGCAGATATCGGCCTGAAACAATGCCGCAGCGCAGCGACATTAAGGAAGTGGCGAGCTTCCTCGGCAAGGATGAGAACCGACAGACAAGGGGTTGCTGCCGTGTTCAATATTGCTACAGGTCTCGCTATCTGGTGTTCCGAGGCCATGACGCTCGCTTTGGTGCTGTTCGTCGCCTGGCGCCACAACGTCAGGAACGAGGCCTATCTCTATTGGGGCTTGGGCTTCCTCCTGACCGGCATTGGCTTTGCGATGGTCGCGCTGCGCGGCGAAATCCCCAGCGTGCTTTCCATAGAGGCAGGCAATGCCATCGCGCTGCTCGGCCAGAGCGCCTGGGTGGCAGGTTTTCTGGCGCTCGACCGCAAGCGGATCGAATGGTGGGCGCTGCTGCCGCCGGTCATCTGGCTCGCCGGAGTCTTCCTGCCCTGGGTCAACAGCGATTATTCAAACCGGGTGGTGCTCTATAACCTTGCTTCAGCGACAGGTGCGACGGCACTTGCCATGGCGGTCGCCGCCGGCGACATGCGCCGCGAGCGTACCCGCGTCAAGCTGATGGGCGTGTTCGTCATCCAGGGCTGCCTGTGCTTCGGCTCAGCGCTGATGATGGCGCTGACGCTGCCGAGCGATATCGAAGCGACCAATCTCGGCGGCGCCTCCGCCATGGCCAGCGCCTTCCTGCTGACCATCGCCTTCGCGTTCACCTGCCGGCTGATCATGGAGCGCTCCGAACGGCACCTGCGTGCGCTCACCCTGACCGATTCGCTGACCGGCGTGCTCAACCGCCGCGGCCTGCTCGGCTATTTCGACGGCATCCAGGAAAAGGCCCATGACGACCAGCGCCAGGTCGCGGTGATGCTCTTCGATCTCGACCATTTCAAGCGTGTCAACGACCGTTTCGGCCACCAATCCGGCGATGCCGTGCTGACCGCATTCGCGCGGATGGCCCGCCAGTATATTCCAAACAACATTTTCGGCCGCATGGGCGGCGAGGAATTCGCCGCCTTCGCCGCAGTCACGGACCAGACGGAAGCCGAGGCGATCGCCGAAGCGATCCGCACCGAATTCTGCCGCCTTCCCGTCAGCACCGGCGAAGCGATCGTCCCGGTCACGGTCAGCATCGGCATCGCGCTTGCCTCCTCGATCGAAGCCAATATCGACAAACTGATCTCGGCCGCCGACCGGGCGCTCTATGCGGCGAAGGCGGCCGGCCGCAACTGCACGGTCACCTTCGGCGAAGCGGAGGCCGCTGCCCCGGCACCGGCCACGCCGAGCGGCACCGCCGGCGAACTCGTGCCGACGGTCGACGACCAGGTCGAGGCGCTGCGACGCATGGGTACGCTGTCACGGGCCGGGTAGTCCTGGGTCCCTCACCCCGCATCTTTCCGAGGCTCGGCAAATCCGATAAGCGTCGTGGCATGATGATCCCATCCTTTCTCTCGATCGACCGCGCCAACCGCCATGTCTCGCTGGACGGCCGCAATCCGGCCTTCTACGGCAACCCGAATGCCGTCTATGCCGCACTTCACGCCCATTGCCCGACCTTCTACTGGAGTGAGCAGAAGCAGTGGTTCTTCACGGGTTACGACCATGTAAACGGCCTGTTGCGCGACCGCCGCTTTGGCCGGCAGATCCTGCATATCGCCAGCCGCGAGGAGCTCGGCCTTGCCGAGCCGATGCCGCATCTTGCCAGTTTCGATCTCTCGGAACGTTATTCCCTGCTCGAACTCGAACCGCCGGAGCACACGCGGCTGCGCACGCTCGTCAACCGCGCCTTCGTCTCCCGCCATGTCGAGAAGATGAAACCGGAGCTTGCCGAACTCGCCAACCGGCTGATCGACGGTTTCGCGGAGAAGCGTGAGGTCGAGCTACTCTCGGCCTTTGCCGACATCATCCCGGTGACCATGATCGCCCGCATGATCGGCATTCCCGAAGAGATGGGACCGCAACTGCTTACCTGGTCGCACGCCTATGTTCGCATGTACATGTTCGGCCGCACGCGCGAGCAGGAGGAGGAGGCCGAGCGGGCGGCGAAGGAATTTTCCGACTACGTCAAAACGGTCATCACAGAACGCCGCGCCGAACCGCGTGACGACCTGCTGACCCACATGATCCATACCGAGCACAAGGGCCAATATCTGACCGATGAGGAGCTCGTGTCGACGACGATCGTGCTGCTCAATGCCGGGCACGAGGCGACCGTGCACCAGATCGGCAATTCCGTGCGTACCATCCTCGACAGCGGCTGCGATCCGGCAGAACTCTTCCGGGACGAAGCGACGACAGAGCGCACCGTCGAGGAAACCTTGCGCATCTGCGCGCCGGTCCACATCTTCCAGCGCTGGGCGCTGGAGCCTGCGGAAATCGATGGGGTCTCCTTCAAGCGCGGCGACAAGGTGAGCCTCATCCTCGCCGCCGCCAATCTCGACCCGACAAAATTCACCGATCCGCTGACCTTCCGGCCCGATCGTAACGAGGCGGCGAACCTCTCCTTCGGCGCCGGCATCCATTTCTGCATCGGCGCGCCGCTGGCGCGGCTGGAGCTCAACGTCGTGCTGCCGATCCTGTTCGAGCGGCTTGCCGGCCTGAGGCTAGCGAAGACGCCGGTGGTCAAGGATGTCTACCATTTCCACGGGCTGGACCGGCTGGATTTGCAGTGGTGATCCATCCCTCGCAGAGGTGATCCACCGCGCGAGGATCAACCGTAACGTCCGGTAATGTAGTCTTCCGTACTCTTGACCTTCGGCGACTGGAAAATCTCAGCGGTCGGGCCGTATTCGACCAGCTCGCCCAGATACATGAAGGCGGTGTTATCGGAGATGCGGCTTGCCTGCTGCATGTTGTGGGTGACGATGACGATGGTGAACTCCGTCTTCAGCTGGGCGACCAGCTCTTCCACCTTGGCGGTCGAGATCGAGTCGAGGGCGGAGGTCGGCTCGTCGAGGAGAAGCACCTCGGGGCGAAGCGCCACAGCACGCGCGGCTTTTGAAATGCTGCAGAGGGCAACCGGTCCAGGTTAACGGTCAGGACATCGGGCAGCGAATGAAAGGGAGCCGTGTTCAGCGGTCACCGCTCTGCTGGAACGCCGGCGACAAGCCATCAATACCGAGCATATTGCCACGATCTTGGCGGCATCATGCGGCTGACTCTTCTTCCAGTTTACTGGATATGTCATATGCCGACATAGGTTTTCCAATCAGATATCCTTGAAGCTGGTCGCAGCCGGCATCGCGCAAGATCGCCGCCTGGCGGGTAGTCTCGATACCTTCCGCGGTAACCGGAATCCGCAGCGCGGTCGCGAGCGAGATGGTTGCCCGAAGAACATCGGCGCCATTTGCACCTTCGTCGAGAGCCCACACGAGCGAGCGGTCGATCTTCATGCGATCAAACCCGAACTGCCGCAAGGCGCCAATGCTTGCGTAGCCGCAGCCAAAGTCGTCGAGCGCGAACTTAATGCCGACGCGTTTGAGCTGGTCTATCGACCGCCGGGCCTGATCCGGATTGGTCATCAGAACACCTTCGGTGATTTCCAATGTCAGGCGGTTTGGATTGAAATCAAGCTCCTGCAGGACCGAGATCACTTCTGCGGCAAATTCCGGATTGCAGAGCTGGATTGGCGAAACGTTCACCGACAATGCCAGATCGGGCCAGCTCTTGGCATGCTCGATCGATGTTCTCAGCATGTGAACGCCGAGGGCATCGATGAGGCCGCACCTCTCGGCAAGAGGAATGAAAATCTCCGGGCTGATGTTTCCGGTTGCAGTTCGCCAGCGCGCCAGTGCTTCAAGACCAGTCACAGCGCCGGTCGAAGCCGAGACGAGAGGTTGGAAAACGGCTTCGATTGCGCCGCTGTTGATGGCGCTCTTCAACAGTCCCTCCAGTTCGGCGACCTGTTGGCGTTCCCGGTCCAGCTCGGGATCGTATTCGATTGCCTGGCCTCTGCCATTTGCCTTGGCCCGATAGAGGGCCATGTCTGCTCTGCGGAGAAGCTCCAGGGGCGGGACGTCGCCGTTGCGAGCAGCGGCTCCGATGCTTGCGCCAATTTCGATCGTTCGCCCGTCGATTTTGAAGGGCTCGGCAAACAGTGCCAAAATCGTCTTTTCGATCTCTCCGCACGTGGCAGAACCGATGTGTACCAGCGCAAATTCGTCGCCCCCGAGCCGCGCCACGGCAATGATTTCGGGGTGGCAGCCTGTCAGCGCCTTCGAAACCAACCGGATCAAATCGTCCCCCACCGCATGCCCCCAGGCATCGTTGACGGCCTTGAAGCCATCAAGGTCGACTAAATAGAGCCGGGGTGGCGGAGAGCCAGAATTATCCAGCTCTGCCAGCAGGTTGAGAAGCCCATGTCTGTTCAACAGGCCACTCAAGCTGTCATGGCCCGCTTCGAAAAGCGCTGTTTGCGCCAGTTGGCGCAGGCGCCGCGCCTCGGAGGCCCCAACCAACAGAACGCCGATCAAGAATAGCGAAAGGATGACGGTAGAAGCTGCAAGATAAGGATAGACCTGATGAAACACGGCGCTTCCGGGCGCTTTGCTGGGCCAAACGAGATAGCCGATGACGGCTCCCTTCATGTCGGTGATCGGCGTATTCAGGGATCCCGGCTTGGGCGTCGTCTCGAGGCTCAGCCCCTCGAGTTCATGTTCGTTGGAGAGAGTGTCGAGAACCTCCGACGTAAACTCCTTGTAGAAAGTCAGCACGCTGAACTTCGGAACCTCGACGGCGGCGTCGAACGGCTGGATCGCCTGCGAGGCGATCAGCGCTATACCGCTTTCGGTCTTGATGAAATTGACCACCGGCACCTTCGCCGGATCTGCAGCCGCATTGATCTGCTGATAAAAGGCTGCCCCGAAAAACGTGCCCGGCTGGAAGGGCTTGCCCTTGGCATAGGCCGAGACGACCAAAGACCGCTCAGGGCCGGTCACGATCGCGCCGTCATAAAGCGCGTAATCCTCGCTGGTCTTTCCCCAATTCTCATAGGCCCAATCCGCGGCGGCGGGAGACGAGATCGCGCTATAGGCATCGTCCCATACGGCGTTATCCGTCGTTGTCGCGCCGAGGCGAGCCACAAACGCACCGATTGCCGCGCGGGCGGCGCGACTGGCCCTGGCATCATCGATCTCGTTGGCCGACCGGGTCATCGTGACGACGACGTGTGCCACAAGGCCAGTCAGGACGAGGGCGACGACAAGGAAGCAGACCGTTGTCGCGATGATGGAAGACGTCTGGGTCCGAACGTGCCGACCTGCAAGATTCGACGACATGCAAATTCCGAAAAGATTAATTGCAAGGCCATGTCTGTGGGACGGCAGGAGACATCATGTCCGCAATGCGCTGCAGATAAGGTTTAGCATTTGACGATGTAGGCACGATTAATGGGAATGGTTAAAAGCGTTCTATCCCGGAAACAGGTGCAGCCATTCGCTGAAAGACGGGCCATCATCGCCGCAAATCGGGACAAGCGCGGAATCGTCAACGTCGATTTTCTGGCCCGCTCAAACCTTGATCACATAATCCTTGCGAGTCGTTTCAACGACTTCCCACGTTCCCTTGAAGCCGGGTCTGAGGATCATCCGGTCGCCCGCCTTCAGATGAACCGGCTCACCGCCGTCCTCCGTCACGATGGAATGGCCGGACAGCAGGCTGAAATATTCCCACTCCTCGTAGACGATCCGCCACTTGCCCGGTGTCGCCTCCCAGATACCGGAATAGAGGCCGCCTTCGGCCTCCTCCAGATTCCAGGTACGGAAATGCGGATCGCCGGAGATGATCCGGCCGGGCTCCGGGGCGCCGAACTCGGGTTCGACGCCGTCGATGCTGAGGGTGATGTAATTTGCCGTGGTCACCATGGGTCCCTCTGATCTCAGATGTGGTTCGTCACATACCTTTGACACGTACCCCTTTGAAATCGTAGAGTTTTTTCAGTGGAGGCGTCATGTACGTCTGGTTGTTTCCTCACATACCTTTGCTCAAGTATGTGCCTTTCGTCAAATACCCTTGAGCAACTCTGCAACCGCAAGTTAAACCATTGTTTTCTTGACGATTTATCGCAGGCTTGCCTTGCGCCGAACTGGCTGTCGTACAGCCGCGAGGGGAGGACGATGAGAGTTGTTGTTTCCGAAACCGTAGTCGTTGAGTTGCAGAGCTCATGACCCGCACCTACGAACAGCTTATCCCGCGCGCCGAAAGGGAGAAGCTCGAGCTAGCCCTTGAAATGGGCCAAGGTTACGTCCTCGATCTTTCGGACCGGACCTTCAACGATTTCTTCTATGAGAGACTGGGCATCGACCCAGACACTGAAGGCCGCCTCTTCAACGGGCGCGGCACGTCGAAAGCGAAGCGCCTGAGGTCCTTCATTGAGCGCGCCCCGGCGTCCTTGATTGCGAAGCTGCTCCGCGAACTCTGGAACTACCGCAGCTCCATCGCCACCCGTGCGACGACGCCCGCTGATCAGGTGCTCGAGGCCAGCTATTTCATCACCGTTGGCAGGTTCGAAGGGGTAAGCCAGGACATCGACAGCTCGGTGATCGAGTCTTTCGAACCCAGTGAAACACTCGACGAACTCGTGGCATCAATCCGCCGCGACCTCGACGCCAAGAAGCCGCACGCCGCGCTTGATCGACTTCACACATACTGCATGAAGCGCTTCGCATCACTGGTCAGAAAGCATGGCGGCGGAGAGTGGGCGGGTAGCGTTGCCGACGGCGAGAACGTGCAGGCGTATCGCGAAGACCGAGCCTGCTCACAACTCCGTCTTGCCCTCCTCCACTCGCTCCCGCCTCGCCTGCAGTCGGTCGAACTTGCCAAAATCGGTCATGATGCTAACGAGAACGCTTCCAGTCCAACCGAAGGTGAACAGGCCCGACATACCGATGATAGGACCGAGCAGACGCCATCGGTCTGGAAGAGTGACGTTGCCCTCGCCGAGAGTGGTATAGCTTTCGAGGACGTAGTAGTAGCTATCGCGCATCGAAGGGATAATGTCCCTGACATACAGGGGAACTGCCCAAATAAGAGTCTCCGCGAAGTGCAGAACCGCTAGCGCGGCGATTGTTACGGCGAGCATCAAATTCAGCCGCCAATGCGGCGTGGCTGGGGTGACGTGTGCCCATGACTTGCTGAACTGAAGCCCGATGCTTCGGATTCCGACGCCATGCACAAAGATCACAACGATCAAAAACACGGTGCCGACAAGAATCTCCAGAACTGGATTCGGGTGGGTGAGATGGTCCAATCGTTTGCGTCCTCAGTGTTCAGCCTGCGGTGGGACGCGTCGTGCAGCGTCCCACGACCGAACCCAGCGCGAGCATGGACTTTGCCCTAAGTGCTAGTAGCAGGGCGGATACGGATAATAGCCACATGCCGGAGGCGGGTAATAACGTCGCTCCGCAGCGGCCGCACCAATCGCCGCCCCCGCCACGACGCCCGCCCCATAGTACGCGCCTGGATGGGCGTACCATCCGCCACGCCAAACCGGCGCGCGGAACCCAGCGCCTCCCACGGCGACGCCCCCATAGGGACCACGTGCCGCGAACCAGTCGATAAACAGCGATGCGGGCCCATCGGCTCCGGCGAGGTCCCCTTCAAGCACTGCTACGTCGAACGTCAGGTCTCCGCCCTCAAGCTTCGGCATTTTCAGGACGACCACCACGTCGGCAACAGAATCACCCTTGGCGCTGAGTACCGATATCGTCGCGTTGGGTGGGTCCTTCGCGAAGCTGTCGGGCCCCTCACCCCATTGCTTGATGAACTCGGAGGTCAGCACGTGGCCCGCCGATCGGACCGGGCGGTCGGCAAACACGATCGACACCGCCGAGATGCCACTCATCGTTAGCTTGCCACCCTCGAGCTTCGCCCCACCGGAATTCAGCACGGCAAGCGACGGCACCATTTTTGACTTGGTCGCTCCTATCGTCTTTTCCGCTGGAGCCGAAATGGCGTCCTGCGCGAAGACAGGCGATGCCGCTAGAAGGCTCGCCGCGACGGCGATCATGCTTATTGCTGAGAGTCTTAGCATCATACATCCTCCAGTTTGATTATGACCACTCCCTATTTCAGGAGCCCTAGATTGATCAGTTGAACGCGCCTGTTGTCGATCACGGTGGCGATGAACATCAACTGCCCGATCTCGACGCCTACATTGAAGAACAGCAAGGCAAGCGGAATGTCCCCTGAAGGAAGGGCCAGTTCAGACAGTGCCCCCGCGAACCCCAGCCCGTGCAGCAGCCCGAACGCAAAGGCGACCAGCCAAGGGCGTTTCGCAAGGGTGCGAGCGGGCTGTAGAGCCGCAGGATCGTGAACCAGCCCTTGCCGGGAACCGTCTGCACCCAGTTGCCTCGCTTGACGTATTTCGGCTGATCGGGGCCGAAATAGATCGTGGTAGAGCCATCCGCGGCTGCGAGTAACGAGACCGTTCTTTTAAGCGCCGTCATGATGTTCCCTCGGTTGCAGACCTATCATCCAGCGGCTCTGTCATGCAGACTCAGGATACGGAGCTACTCATCGTGACCGTGCATCGCGAATGCGCAAGTATGTAACGGTAACATACGGGGTAGTTGGTGGTACGGGACGCTATGTTCGAAGCCAGCGGCGGCCGGGCGGCAGAAGAGATCGTCATGACAAGGGATGCCGACATAACCATATTAAGAAAGCGCGGAATGCTGGCGACCGTGCGCGGCGTCCCTGCGCATAGCGTGGGCGGGGCCGAAGTGGATACTATGCCCTGCGATATGCTACTGGGTAATGCAATTCTGCATGTCGCGAGACTGGACGTTTCGGTTTGCACGACCGCCGCCGCGAGTGTCTTTGCGGAGGGCATTATGTTGAATTGCGAGGACTGCCGTCGGCTCGCCTTGAAATATGGCGACAAGCTTGAAGTTCGTGAGTAGGAAGCAAGAGCCCTGAGCACTGGCCGATCAGCTTGGACATCAACACGACATCCGACCTCGGAGCCATGAGAGAATTCAGTTCGATGATGGTGTTCGGGAGTTTCATGGTTGAGACGTGGGGCATTGAACCCGCCTCGGCTGATTTACATCGGCGTCTTCCTTTAACTGCGCCAGTATCGACATGGTCGGGCGGCTGATGAACGCGAATCCTTGACGAGCTTCCAGTCATTCTCTGACGACACGTTTCCAGTCAGGTAAGCCCGCCGCGCCGGGGAAGATTGAGCGCATGGAATTACAGACGCCGATCCGGGGTCTGTAACTCTATGATTTTCTGACGCGGCGTTTTGAGGTGAACCCGTCGGAGGCCGGGAGTGCCATCGCACTGAATTGGGCGCTGGGCCGCCTCCCCGAGATGGCTGTCGTGCGGCCAAGGGGTTAACAAAACGACCTTCGAGCACAACCAAAAAAAATTCAAAAATCTTCTTTCTTCAAAGTTTGACCGCCGAAAACGCCCTGTTTTTAGGGGTTTCTCGGCGGTCGACTCAATACAACCTGCTCAAAAAAGTTGTCAAAGGAACTGACGTAGGTGTCAGAGGTATGTGACGAACTACATCAGATCTTTGAGAGCGCCTGCTCAAGATCGGCGATGATGTCCTTGACGTCCTCGATGCCGACGGAAAGGCGCACCACGTCAGGCCCCGCACCGGCGGCGATCCGCTGCTCGTCGGTCAACTGCCGGTGCGTTGTCGAGGCCGGATGGATGACGAGCGAACGGGTGTCGCCGATATTGGCAAGATGAGAGAAGAGCTCCAGCCCCTCGACCAGCGTCTTGCCCGCCTCATAGCCGCCCTTGACGCCAAAGGTGAAGACGGAGCCTGCGCCCTTCGGCGAGTAACGCTGCTGCAGGGCATGGTTCGGATCGTCGTCGAGGCCGGCATAATTCACCCAGGCGATCTTGCTGTGCGCCTTCAGCCACTTCGCGACGGCGATCGCATTGTCGCTGTGACGCTGCATCCTGAGCGGCAGCGTCTCGATGCCGGTCAGGATCAGGAAGGCGTTGAAGGGCGAGATCGCCGGCCCGAGATCGCGCAGGCCGAGCACGCGGGCAGCGATCGCAAAGGCGAAATTGCCGAAGGTCGCGTGCAGGACCATGCCGTTATATTCCGGCCGCGGGCTCGACAGCATCGGATAATTGCCGGATTTCGACCAGTCGAAGGTGCCGCCGTCGACGATGAGGCCACCCATGGAATTGCCGTGGCCGCCGAGAAACTTCGTCAGTGAATGCACGACGATGTCGGCGCCATGCTCGATCGGACGGATGAAATAGGGTGTCGCCATCGTATTGTCGACGATCAGCGGCAGGCCGTGGCGATGCGCGACGTCGGCGATGGCAGCGATATCGACGAAGGTGCCGCCGGGATTGGCCAGGCTCTCGATGAAGATGCCGCGCGTCTTGTCGTCGATCTGGCTTTCGAAACTTGCCGGATCGGCGGCATCGGCCCAGCGCACCTGCCAGCCGAAATTCTCGAAGGCGTGGCCGAACTGGTTGATCGAGCCGCCGTAGAGCTGGCGGGCAGCGATGAAATTCTCGCCAGGACGCATGATATTGTGGAAGACGATCACCTGCGCCGCATGGCCGGAGGCGACGGCAAGGGCGGCCGTGCCGCCCTCGAGCGCTGCGACGCGCTCCTCGAGAACGGCCTGTGTCGGGTTCATGATGCGGGTGTAGATGTTGCCGAAGGCCTGCAGACCGAAGAGGGCGGCGGCATGATCGGAATCATTGAAGACGAAAGCGGTCGTCTGGTAGATCGGCGTTACCCGCGCGCCGGTCGCCGGGTCGGGCTGCGCGCCGGCGTGGATCGCCAACGTGTTGAATCCCGGATCATTCTTGGCCATGTCGTCCTCCCGTTATTGCTGATGGGAGGGATCATAGCCTCTCGCGAACGAAAGTTAATCGCGATCCGTTTCAACCCATGGGCGTTCCGTGGAAAATCCGTCTCCGCGAACCGCAACTCAGGCAATGAGACGAGGATATTCGATCGCCGGGCAGCGGTTCATCACCACCTTGATGCCGGCGGCCTCCGCCTTTGCCGCAGCCGCATTGTCGCGGACACCAAGTTGAGACCAGATGATCTTCGGCAGCGGCCTCAGCGCCAGCGCCTCCTCGACGACCCCGTCCAGATATTCGGAAGCGCGAAATACGTCGACCATGTCGACCGGCATGGGAATGTCGGCGAGCCGGGCATACACGTTGCGGCCCTGGATCTGTTTGCCCGCCTGCCCCGGATTGACAGGAATGACCTCGTAGCCGCGCGACAACAGATAGCCCATGACGCCGTTGCTCGGCCTGGCCGGATTGGGTGAGGCGCCGGTCAGCGCGATGGTCTTTACCGAATGCAGAATTCCGGCGAGGTAATCATCCGTGTAGACGTCGTGATTCATATCCGTTTCTCCACTCCCGAAAGCCCTTCGCCACGGCGCGCAGTTTTATTGCGTTTCCGTGAAACCGGCTGGGCATCTTTTCCGTATATATGAATTGGATACTCCCTGAGGATGATTCGATGAAAAAAATCGCTCTTGCCCTCATGCTCGTGCTCGCCGCATCGCCGGCGCTGGCGATCTCGCGCTACAATCCGCTCACCATGAGCTGCGCCAGCGTGCGCGCCGCCATCCACAATCAGGGCGCCGTCATCTTCCGCTACCAATCTCCCCGTGGCTTGCCGCTCTACGATCGCTATGTCCGCAACAGCAATTATTGCGACGCCACCGACTATGCGGAATGGACGCATATCCCCTCAAAGGACAATCCGCGCTGCCAGGTCCTGAACTGCCAGAGCATCGACAACCTTGACGGGATGCTCTTCGTTCCGCATCATCAGCTTTGATGTTTTCATCGTCGTGACAGCCGCCGAAACTGTACGTCTTTCGCGTTTGCGAAAGGTTTTGGCTCAATTGTGCGCTGCGATTTCTTGAAGATTCACAATCGGAAGCTTCAATTTCCCCCTATGTCAAAGCTATAGAATAATATCTATATTTCAGCAGCATAGAATAATCGGCTCCCTCGCTCCTGTAGATATTTTCTCTTTTTGTTCGTGGTAATTCCGCCCTTTGTTCTTCTATCCATTAGAAACATCTCATAGTTGAAAGGATCGCGCGGATTGAACGCATGTCGCGCGCACGTAAAAATTGCTCCAATGCGCCGCCATTGTTCACATAGTGGAAGGATGCTATTCGACATATGAACGCATAAGCGACCGCAGCCGTACATTTTCGTGCAAATCCCAGTTGTCTTTTCAGGAATTTGAAACGCCGAAGGCGAGACGTATTCCGCTTCCTGTCATCCTTTCCGGATTTACTCCCTTGCCTCTCGACGTCATCCTGCTCGTTCTCTTCGGCGCACTGCTGCACGCGACATGGAACGCCATCGTCAAGGCGGGGAGTGATAAATCCCTGGATGCGGCGCTGATCTCTGCCGGCGGCGCTGTTTCGGCGTTGCCGTTCCTGGCGTTCCTGCCGTTGCCGCACGCCTCGGCCTGGCCGTTCATCGGCGCCTCTGCCATCCTGCAGTTCGCTTATTTCCAGTTGGTCGCCGCCGCCTACCGGGCCGGCGATATCGGTCTCGTCTATCCGCTGATGCGCGGCTGCGCACCGCTACTGATCGCCGCGACAAGCGGTTTCATCCTGAAGGAAAATCTTTCCAGCGGCGCCCTTGCCGGCACGATGACGATTTGCGCCGGCGTCCTCACACTCGCTCTGGAGGCACGGCGCGGCAGCAGCCGCGCCGTCATGCTGTCGCTTGCCAATGCCTGTGTCATCGCCAGCTACACCTATGTCGACGGCATCGGCGCGCGTATCTCCGGCAATGCGGTTTCCTACACTTTGTGGATGTCGCTGCTGCCACCCGTCCTACTGTTTTCCTGGGCGGTTTCGCAACGCGGCACTGTCGCCGTCGTGCGTCACGTTCGTCGCAACTGGTGGCGCGGCCTCATCGGCGGCGCCGGCTCGATCGCCTCCTATGGGCTGGCACTCTGGGCGATGACGAAAGCCCCGGTCGCGACCGTCGCAGCGCTGCGGGAAACCGCGATCCTCTTTGCGCTGGTGATCTCGATCACCGTCTTCAAGGAAAAAGCCAGCATCTGGCGCTACGTCGCCGGCGTCGTCATCGCCATCGGCGGGCTGATTTTGAAACTGGCGTAGTCACTCGCCCTTCCAGTCCGGCTTGCGCTTGCCGAGGAAGGCACCGATCCCTTCGTGAGCATCCTGCGTCAGCATGTTCTCGACCATCACCCTGGCGGTATAATCATATGCCGCCTCCACTGGCAGTTCGAGCTGCCGGTTGAAGGCTTCCTTGCCAATCTTCAGCGTCAGCGGTGACTTGCTGGCGATCACAGCCGCATATTTGGAAACCACCTGCGCCAGATACTGCTTGGGCACGATGCGGTTGACGAGGCCGAAATCCTTGGCAGTTGAGGCGTCGATCGTCTCGCCGGTCAGCAGCATCTCCATCGCCTGCTTGCGGTGCGCGGCACGGGAAACGGCCACCATCGGCGTCGAACAAAACAGGCCGATATTGACGCCCGGCGTGCAGAATGTCGAACTATCCGTGCAGATCGCCAGATCGCAGGAGGCAACGAGCTGGCAGCCCGCAGCCGTTGCAAGCCCGTCGATCTCGGCGATGACAGGCTTCGGCAGATGCGCGATCTTGAGCATCAGATCGGCAGCGAGCCGAAAGGTCTTTTCGAAGAAATCGGCACCCTGATCTTCATCGGCGCGATGGGTCGTGAGTTCCTTGAGATCATGCCCGGCGGAAAAGACGTTACCGGTCGAGGCGATGACGACGACGCGTACATCCGGCTCCGCCTCGGCCGTCTCCAGCTCGCCCATCAGCGCTTCGAGAAGTGCGATCGAAAACACATTCGCCGGTGGGTTGTTGAGCACCAACCGCAGCACGCCGTCGCGCAGCGAGCGGATCAACAATCCGCCCTCTTCCGCTCTGGCTGCGTCCGGGAAAGATACGATGTCGGCCATGATGCTGCTCCCTGCGCTCGATTCAGGC
>NZ_JBFUAY010000013.1:0-90676 GCF_056406015.1 Rhizobium sp. P1_E1
CGCTTCTTTCTTTATTGCCGACCTGATCTGGCCGGTAGAATATCAATCAACCTCACCATGCGAAGACCGGTGGCATCCTCATTCCACCTGTCCAGCAAATCTTGGTATCAAATCGCAATCTTTTCCGCAACGTCGAAAAAGGCTTCGCGAACTTTCTGCGAAACGCTGCCCGGATGGCCGTTGGCAATGGCCTGGCCATCGACGGAAACGACCGGAAAACAAATGCTTGTGGCTGCAGTGAGGAAGACTTCGCGGGCTGCGAGCATCTCCGAAACGGAGAAGCTCCGCTCGGCGATCTGCAACCCCAACTTGGCTGCGACTTCCATCAGAGTGGTGCGGGTAATGCCGCGCAGAATGCCGTGTTCGGCCGGGCGGGTCACCAGCGTTCCGTCCGGATCGACGATCCAGACATTGGTCGCCGCCCCTTCCTTCACCATGCCGTCGCCGTCGACATAGATCGCTTCCTGGGCGCCGGCCTCCTTGGCTTGCTGGCGGGCCATGGCATTCGGCAGCAGCCCGACGGACTTGATGTCGACGCGGTCCCAGCGATTGTCGACAAGGGTGATCGCCCTGATGCCGTTGGCGTTCTTGGCGGCGATGATCCTGGCATCGGTGCTCTTCGCGGTAATGACCAGCGAGGGCGGCGTTCCATCGGCCGGGAAGACATGATCGCGGCGGGCGACGCCGCGTGTCACCTGCATGTAGAAAAGCCCGTTGCGGACATGGTTGCGGCGCAGCGTCTCGCGAATGACCTGCGTCAGCGCCGCCCGGCCCATCGGCCAGGCGATGCGCAATTCACCGAGCGAACGGTCGAGACGGTTCAGATGGCGCGTGAGATCGACGATATAGCCGTGGCGCACTTCGCAGACCTCGTAGACGCCATCGGCAAACTGGTAGCCGCGATCCTCGATATGCACGCTGGCATCGGAATGCTTGACGTAACGGCCATTCACATAGGCAATTCTCGGCATGGGAAACCTGGTCTTCCGGGAAGCAATATATAGGAGGCGGCGCGGCCTCGGCCGCGCCGGATACAATCAGACGCCGAGCGACTTCAGCTTGCGGTGCAGCGCCGAACGCTCCATGCCGACGAATTCCGCCGTGCGAGAGATATTGCCGCCGAAGCGATTGATCTGGGCGATCAGATAATCCTTCTCGAACATTTCGCGGGCTTCGCGCAGCGGCAGCGTCATGATGTGATAGTCGTTCTTGGCGGACACCTTCGGCAGCATGTCGCCGAGATCGGTCGGCAACATGTCGGCGGTGATCGGCGCATCCGGGCCGTCGGTGCGGGCAAGGATCATCAGCCGCTCGATATTGTTGCGCAGCTGGCGGATGTTGCCGGGCCAATCATGCGCCTGCAGCACCGCCATGGCGTCGTCGCCGATGCGGCGCGGACGGATGCCGGCCTGCTCTGATATCTGGCGCATCAGCTGATCGACGAGGAAGGGAATGTCCTCGCGCCGTTCGGCAAGTGCGGGCACACGCACCGGCACGACGGCAAGGCGGTGGTAGAGATCCTCGCGGAACCAACCCTCGGCGATGCGGCTCTCCAGATTATAGGCGGTCGAGGAAATGATACGGACATCGACCTTGACGCGCTTGGAACCGCCGACCCGCTCGAACTGCTGATCGACCAGCACGCGGAGGATCTTGTTTTGCGTTTCGCGCGGCATTTCGCCGACTTCGTCGAGATAGAGGATGCCACGATGGGCTTCCTCGAGCGCGCCGATCTTGCGCGCCTGGCCGGGCGTGCCCTCGGTGCCGAACAGCGCCACTTCCATGCGTTCGGGCGTGATGTTGGCGGCGTTGATCGCAACGAAGGGGCCGTTGGCGCGGGCCGACTTCTTGTGGATCATTCGCGCCACCAGCTCCTTGCCGGAGCCAGAGGCGCCGAGAATCATGATGCGACTGTTGGTCGGCGACACCTTCTCGATCGTCTGGCGCAGCTGCGAAACGGCGACCGATGTGCCGATCAGCTCCAGTGCGTCGCCGGTGCGGCGCTTCAGCTCGGAAACCTCGCGCTTCAGCTTGGAATTCTCCAGCGCGCGTTCGGCGATCAGGATCAGCCGGTCGGCCTTGAAAGGCTTCTCGATGAAATCGAAGGCGCCGCGCTTGATCGCCGAGACGGCGGTCTCGATGTTGCCATGGCCTGATATCATCACGACGGGCAATTCCGGATGGCGGGTCTTGATCTCGTCGAGTAGCGACAGGCCATCGAGCTTGCTGCCCTGCATCCAGATATCGAGGAAGATCAGCCGCGGTACGCGATCGGAAATTGCCGCCAGCGCGCTGTCGCTGTCATGGGCGGTGCGCGTCTCGTGCCCTTCGTCGGAGAGAATGCCGGAAACGATCTCGCGAATATCATGCTCATCGTCGACGACGAGAATATCAGAAGCCATAAACGCTTTCCTTGTCATTGGCTGCGGGGGCAGCAGGCGTCGGATCCAGGCGTGGCAGATGCACGCGGATCATGGCCCCTCTTCCCCGGTCAAAATCGGCGGGCGCATCATGCAGCTCGAGCTGCCCGCCATGTTCCTCGATGATCTTCTTGACGATGGCGAGGCCGAGGCCGGTGCCCTTCTCGCGCATCGTCATATAGGGTTCCAGAATGCTGTGGCGGTTCTCCACCGGGAGGCCGCGGCCATTGTCGATCACGTCGACGGTGAAGCGGTCGCGGCCGGTATCGAGTGCGGCGCGGACGAGAATCTTGCGTTCGTCCCGCTCGTCGCTCGGCACCGCCTCGATCGATTCCACAGCATTCTTGATGAGATTTCCGAAGGCCTGGCCGAGCATGCGGCTGTCGAACAGGCCCTCCAGCGGCTGCTCCCCGAAATCCTGTTCGAAGGTGACGTGATGGTTGCCCATCTCACGCAAGAAGATCGCGTCGCGCAGGATATTGCGCAGGTCGCTCGGCTCCTTGGTCGGTTTCGGCATGCGGGCAAAGGCGGAGAATTCATCGACCATGCGGCCGATATCGCCGACCTGTCGGATGATCGTATCCGTGCACTGGTCGAAGACCGTCCGGTCGCCCGGATCGATCTGCTTGCCGTAGCGGCGCTGGATGCGCTCGGCGGAAAGCTGGATCGGCGTCAACGGGTTCTTGATCTCATGGGCGATGCGCCTTGCCACGTCACCCCAGGCGGTCGAACGCTGGGCGATGACGAGATCGGTGATGTCGTCGAGCGTGATCACGTAGGATTCGCTCATGTCGCGCACTTCCTCGCGGGTGACCTGCACGCTCAGCGTCCGCACAGTGCCGCCGCGCACCAGCGCAATCTGCTTGCGGAAATCGCCGCGATAACGCACCGCCGCCTCGGTCAGCACCTGATCGACCTCCGGCGCGATGTCGACCAACTGCTTTCCGAGCATTTCGTCGGCTGACAGTGACATCAGCGTCTCGGCCGAGCTGTTGACGATGGCGATGCGGCGGTCCTGCTCGACGCCGATGACGGCGGCGGTGACGCCCGATAGCACCGCTTCGATGAAACGGCGTCGGTCGTCGACCTCGTCCTTGGCCTCGAGGATCTCGTCGCGCTGGGTGCGGATTTCCGAGATCATCTTGTTGAAGGTGCGCGAGAGATTGGCGACGTCGCCGTCGACGGCATGCACCGGCACGACGATATCCATATTGCCCGATGCAACGCTGTCGGCCGCCGTGATCAGCAGGCGGATCGGCCGGACGATGCGGTCGGCGACGGCGATCGCAGTCCAGATCGCCGCCAGGAGCACGATCAGCGCGAAGCCGATGTAGAGCACGGCAAAAGCGATCTGCAGCGAGAAGCGGTTGGCCTCCATCGAGCGGTATTCGGTGGCGTTCTCCTCCATCATGCGCATGGCGCCCATGACCTTGGGATCGACGGCGCGCACCGTATAGAGAAAGGTGCTCTGGATGGCATCGAGCTTGATGATAGCGCCGACGAGATTGGTAACGCCGGGCGGGATCAGCGTCGGCTGGCCGGCGGCGGCCTTTTCCAATGCGTCCTGCGGAATGGCCGGCAGCGGCTTTTCGGTGGCGATATCGGCCTGGACGATCACCGAGCCGTCGCGCTCGACGAGGAAGGCGCCAAGCAGGCCGCGACCCCTCGCCTGGCGGGTCATCAAGTCGGCAAAGCCCGTCCTGTCGAGGTTGTAGAGCGCGCGGTTGCGCTCCAAGTCGTTGGCCATGGAGACCGTCTGCCCCTGCAGGTAGCTGGCATTCTCCATCATGTAGGCCTGGCCGATATTGCGCGACGAGCTGACGATCGACTGGGTGCGCAGGGCAAACCAGCGGTCAAGGCCGGCATTCAGCGTGATACTGGCAAAGATGGCGACGAGGATCGCCGGCGTGATCGCGACGATCGAAAAGAGCACGACGATGCGGATATGCAGGCGGGCTGCGGCACGGCCGCGGGTGCGCGCCTTCAGCAGCCTTGCTACCTCGCGAGCGATCAAGGCGAGCAGCGTCAGGACAAAGAAGGAATTGACGATCACCGAGGTGATGACGACATGCGACGTCGGCGCGATCGGCGTCAGGCCGAGCAGCACGAAAAGCGTGGCCGTGGCGCAGAGAAGCGCGCCGCCGGCGAGCACAAGGCCAGGCACGGCAAAAAGGGCGCGGCGATCGGTCACCGTCGTCACCGTCTCGCCCGCCGCCGCCGGCGATACCCCATCCTGCGTCATTCGGCCTCTCTTCGGACGGCACCTGCCGCCCTCGCCATCAATCGAAACCAAGCAACGCCGGCTCAGAAAGCCAGCGTCGCAACGACTCGATCGGGAGCGAAATACCTAAACCCTTGCGTGACCTTTAAGCAACGCATTGTGGCGAAAATGCAACGCGTCTCGTCACGTTGTCAAGCCGTGCTTCCCTCGACGAGCCTTAATCTGACCCGTCGAGGGAAGTTGTTTCACCTGAAGCGCGTCGCAATCTTTCAGATCGCTCCTCGCGCTTTAGGTCTTTGTTTGACGCATGTCGTTAGCGCAAAACCGCTGCACACTTTTGCGCGACATGCTTTAGAAGCGACGTGGTCCTTCGGGCTTGTTTCCGACGATCGTGTCGATCCGGTCCAGCACGTCAGACGTCACCTTCTCTCGGTGTGAGAGGGCCGCGAGATTGTCCTGCAACTGGCTGGCGCGCGAGGCTCCAAGAATGACGGTCGAGACGTTCCGGTTGGCAAGGCACCACAAAAGGGCGAGATGCGTGATCGATATCCCGATCTCGTCCGCGAGCTTTGCGAGTTCGCCAACTTGTTTGAGCTGGGCAAGGCCGGCATCGCTCGACCACTTTTCCTTCAGCCATTCATAGCCCGGCAGGTTCATACGGCTGTCGGCTGGCACACCGTTATTGTACTTGCCGGTCAGGACGCCCGAGGCGAGCGGTGACCAGATCGTGGTGCCAAGGCCGATCAGGTCATAGAGCGGCAGATAGTCGGACTCGACCTTCTGGCGTTCGAAGATGTTGTACTGCGGCTGCTCCATGGTCGGCGGCGTGATGCGCAAGTCCCGGGCAACGGCGTAGGCTTCTGTCAATTGCTGCGCCGACCATTCCGACGTGCCCCAATAGAGCACCTTGCCCTGGGCGACGAGATCGTGCATCGCCCGGACTGTTTCCTCGATCGGCGTGTCGATATCCGGGCGGTGGCAGAAGTAAAGGTCGAGGTAGTCGACCTGAAGCCGCTTGAGCGCTGCGTGGCAGGCGTCGGTCACATGCTTGCGCGACAGGCCGCGCTGCGTCGGCTTCTGGCCTCCCCAGAAGACCTTGCTGGAAACGACAAAGCTGTCGCGGCTCCAGCCAAGCCTGCTGAGCGCCTCGCCCATCACGATTTCGGACTTACCGCTCTCGTATCCTTCGGCATTGTCGAAGAAGTTCACCCCGTTGTCATAGGCAAGCTTCATGAGGTCGACGGCGTCGCCTCCATTGACCTGCTTACCGAACGTGACCCATGAGCCGAAGGAGAACTCGCTCACCTTCAGGCCCGACTTTCCCAAACGTCGATATTCCATCATGCAACTCCCGTAAATTATGAATATGTGCCGGCCTGTCACCGGGGTCGGTGTCGCCCGATTGATCGACGACCGATTCGCGTAATCTATGGCATGCTCAACGATATGCGAGGCTCAGCCCGCCAAGTTGACCAAAACACAATGTCGCAGTTCCCGTCAGCCCGACCGTAAAGAAAAGGGCGCTCCACGACATCAGTCGGAGCGCCCGTGGCATGCGATCGACGACGTTTGCGGCGGAGGTCGATAGCAGCGACCGCAGAATGAAGAGATTCGGAACGGATAGGCAACATGCGATTGGAATCTGCGACGTTATCGCCCGCTGGTTGATCGTGTCGTCCACCGGATATCCACAGCTTATCCACAGGCATGGCGACGACGACCGCAGCAACTTCAATGACATTCGCCTGGCGCCAAATCACTCCTCACAAATGCTTATGTGACTGTTGAATGACACCGCACCTTTGTTTGTCTGCTTGGATATAAACCGCGACCTGGCTCAGATAGGCTCACCTTTCCTCCCGACCGTGGCGGCGGACGCCGGGAGGGGTGGGCGGTGGGCAAACATGAGGGCCCGCCGCCTTCTTTTTATCGCGCCCCCGAGCGAGCTCAGGCGGTGCGAGAACTCCTGTAGACCGAGACGCCAAGTTCCCTGATTTTCATGCGCAAGGTGTTGCGGTTGAGACCGAGAAGATCGGCCGCCTTGATCTGGTTGCCGCGCGTCGCCGTCAGTGCGGCGAGGATCAGCGGATATTCCATTTCCGTCAGCACACGATCATAGAGCCCGGGCGGCGGCAGATTGTCCCCGAAGCCTGCGAAGCAGCACCGGCAGTTTGATCCAACGCAACGCTTGAATCCGGCATTCGTCGTATCCCTAAAAGCAGCTCCATAGTCATGGACGATAATGGCTCAAAGAGGAGACGCAGAATGTCCATGTTCAGACTGCCAACTATCACTGTGCTGGCCTTGCTCGGTGGCGTCGGTGCCGTGGGCATCGCGTCCGCCCAGACGAAAAGTCCAGACTCGGCTCAGTCGGAGGTTAAGCCCGCGGCCGAAGGATCGGAAATGATGCCCGGCATGATGAGCCGCAACATGATATCATCGGACATGAATGAAGGAATGCGTATGATAGGGCCAATGCGCGGTCATATGATGAAGATCATGTTCGTCGTCGCCGATACTAGTGGGGACGGCGCAATTTCTTTCGAAGAGTTGACCGCAATCCACAAACGCGTCTTCGACGCGGTCGACGCAAACAATGACGGCAAAGTCACACCTGAAGAAATGCAGGCGTTTATGCGGGACATGTGACCGGCGCCTCGGCATTGCAGCGACCACCAACTCCAGGTGCAATGCTCCTTCGGGGCTAGCCTTACGCGGCGCCGTGCCAAGGCCGGAGAAGCCGGAGCGCCGGCAATTGCGTTACATCAATGCCGACTTGCGACGAATGGAATAGATCATTGCGATCGCGGCAGTCCGCGAGAGATGGAGCAGGACATGACGGCACAATATTTTCTCCCGCTGGCAACATATCCCGATTCAAGTTCCGGATTGATCATTTCGAACGCTGTAGCGTTTGCTGGGTACTACGGTGCAAATCTTCACGCCTGCGCGCTACGGGTCGGGATCCCGCACATTCCCAACGCCTGGTCGTCGTTGCTGCTCGATACTCCACAGATGATCGAGCATGCCGAGACTTTGAGCCGCGATCGCGCCGCAACCCTGGTTGCCGCGGCGACCAACCTCGCAGCGAACGCCATGGTTGAATTATCTTGTCGAACGGTCAAAACCACCTTGCCTCTATTGCACGAGACGGTGGCCACGGAAGCACGGTTCTTCGATCTGGCCATTCTCGAATGTATCGCGGACGTTCCGGATACCCGTATTGTCGCCGAAGCGGTCATATTCGGATCCGGCCGGCCAGCCATCATCTTTCCCAACAAGACCCTTGCGGGCCCAATCGACCATCTGGTCATCGCCTGGGACGGAAGTCGAGCCGCCGCTCGGGCCGTCAGCGATGCAAACCCATTCATTCACAAGGCCAAGCGGGTTTCGGTCCTCTCTCTGACGGGCGAAAAGCCGCTGCCGGAGACAACCGGGGCGCATCTCGCTGAGATCTTGGTTTCGAGCGGCGTCAATGCAAGCGCAACGGTCACTCGCTTTACGTCGTCATCGACCGGTCAGAGCATTCAACAAACAGCACTGGAACTGAGCGCCGATATGCTGGTCATGGGAGGATTTGGACACTCGAGGTTGCGAGATTTCGTCCTGGGCGGAGCAACCGATGGCGTCTTGGAAAAGCCTCTGCTGCCGGTGCTGATGTCACATTGAAGGAAACTGCCCGCATGGGTCTGTGACCTTCTTCTGCCCGTTTCCGAGTCACGGCCGTGGGCGAAGCCAATGTAAAGTAGTATCCTGAAAGTTGGCTCTTCGGACAAGGAAGCCTGGACACTCGCGGACCGAAAGCTACTTCCCGTCAGGGACGAAATTCCCCGCAAAACAAGGTGTCGGTCACGAACATAGGCCGGCTGGAGAGCGATCATGCAGAAGCAGTCCTCCTCGCAAACGAGGCAGTATATCGAAAAGCACAAAGCGATCCTTGAGCAACGCCGGCGCGAGCTAGAAACCCGCCTGCAAGCGATCGAGAATGATTTCGAAGAACCTCGGAATCCTGACGATGATGATCGTGCCACAGAGCGAAATAACGATGAAGTCCTGGAAGAACTCGGCGAAGCTGGACAAAAGGAGCTCCTCGCCGTGCAAGCGGCGTTGGACCGGATTGAAGCCGGAACTTTTGGCACATGTGTGAAATGCAGCAAGCCGATCGGCGAGAAGAGGCTTGACGCCGTCCCCCACACACCTTTCTGTCAGTCTTGCGCTCAGTCGTTTGAAGCCTGAGTTGCAAGGTCACCATGCTCATGAAGCACTATCTGATATCGGGCCAGCTCAGCCGGCGCGTGCGCTGATGAGCCATTCATGAGCGTCATCGCGACCGGGAGGATGCGCGTTCGACATCCCTCCGCAGCACCGTGCAAGCCCAACACGCTCAGGCGGTGCGGGAGCTTCTGTAGACCGAGACGCCAAGTTCCCTGATCTTCTTGCGCAAGGTGTTGCGGTTGAGACCGAGAAGATCGGCCGCCTTGATCTGGTTGCCGCGCGTCGCCGTCAGTGCGGCGAGGATCAGCGGATATTCCATTTCCGTCAGCACACGGTCAAAGAGGCCGGGGGGCGGCAGATTGTCCCCGAAGCCTGCGAAGTAGCTGCGCATGTTCTCTTCGACGGCTTGCGCGATCGTCATCGAGCCGCTGCGGATCGGCCCCTTGTCGATCGGGCTGTCGGGCACGTCGGAGCGGAGTTCCGCATCGATGATCTCGCGGGTGATCACATCCTGCGGATAGAGCGCCATCAGACGGCGGATGAGATTTTCCAGCTCACGGACGTTGCCCGGCCAGGCATAGGCCTTCATCAGCTCCAGGGCTTCCTGATCGAAGCGCTTGGAGCCAAGGCCCTCCTTTTCGGCCTGCTGGATGAAATGGCGCACCAGGTCGGGAATATCCTCGGCGCGGTCGCGCAGCGGCGGCAGGCGTAGCGGCACGACATTGAGGCGGTAATAGAGATCCTCGCGGAAGAGGCCCTGGTTGATCGCCTGCTTCAAGTCCTTGTTGGTGGCGGCAACGATGCGCACATCGGTGCGGATCGGCGTGCGGCCGCCGACGGTGGTGTATTCGCCCTGCTGCAGGACGCGCAGAAGCCGTGTCTGGGCGTCCATCGGCATGTCGCCGATCTCGTCGAGGAAGAGCGTGCCGCCTTCGGCCTGCTCGAAGCGGCCGGTCGAGCGGGTCTGCGCGCCGGTGAAAGCGCCCTTCTCGTGGCCGAAGAGTTCGGATTCGATCAGATCACGCGGGATCGCCGCCATGTTGATTGCGACGAACGGGCCGTTGCGGCGCTTGCCGTAGTCGTGCAGCGCGCGGGCGACGAGCTCCTTGCCGGTGCCGGATTCGCCGGTGATCATCAGCGTCAGGTCCGTCTGCATCAGGCGGGCGAGCACGCGGTAGATTTCCTGCATCGCCGCCGACCGGCCGACGAGCGGCATGCCGTCCTGCATGTCGTCTTCAAGCTTGGCAGGCTTGCGCTTCGGCTCGGCAAGCGCCCGGCCGATGATGCCGATCAGCTCGGTGAGATCGAAGGGCTTCGGCAGATAGTCGTAAGCGCCCTTTTCCGAGGCCTTGATGGCGGTCATGAAGGTGTTCTGGGCGCTCATGACGAGAACGGGCAGGTCGGGCCGCGCCTTCTTGATGCGCGGCAGCAGATCGAAGGCGTTCTCGTCGGGCATCACCACATCGGTGACGACCAGATCGCCCTCGCCTGCCGAAATCCAGCGCCAGAGGGTAGCGGCGTTGGAGGTGATGCGAACGTCATAGCCGGCGCGGCTCAAAGCCTGGTTGAGCACGGTCCGGATGGCCGCATCATCATCTGCAACGAGGATCGTGGCTGTCATCGAGAAGGTCCTGTCGAGCTTGCTATAGAGGCGTCCTCAAGCGAGGCGTCCTTCGACGCCGGCATGAGAACGCGGAATGTCGTGCGGCTGTTCTGGCTGTCGCATTCAATGATGCCGCCGTGATCGCCGATGATCTTGGCGACCAGCGCCAGGCCGAGGCCGCTGCCGTTCGGCTTGGTGGTGATGAAGGGATCGAAGAGATGCGGCACCAGATCGGCGGGAACGCCGGGACCGTTGTCATGGACGCAGAATTCCAGCGGCAGCGAGATCTTTTCGCGCGTGCCGGCGACCGAAAGACGGATGCCCGGGCGATAGGCCGTCGTCAGCATGATCTCGCCGTCCGGCCGATCGCCGACCGCTTCGGCGGCGTTCTTCACCAGATTGAGGAAGACCTGGACGAGCTGATCGCGATTGGCATAAACGGCCGGCAGCGACGGGTCATAACTTTCGGTAACTCGGATGTTGCGGGCAAAACCTGCCTTGGCGACGGCCTTCACGTGATCGAGCACGGAATGGATATTGACCGGCATGCGGTCGACGGGGCGTTCGTCGGAAAAGACTTCCATACGGTCGACCAGCGAGACAATGCGATCGGTCTCGTCGCAGATCAGCCGGGTCAGCGCCCGATCGTCATCGATCGCAGACTGCTCAAGCAGCTGGGCGGCGCCGCGTATGCCGGAGAGCGGGTTCTTGATCTCATGCGCCAGCATCGAGGCAAGACCGGTCACCGAGCGGGCGGCGGCGCGATGTGTCAGCTGCCGGTCGATCTTGTCGGCCATCGAGCGTTCCTGAAAAACGATGACGACGGCGCCGGGCTCGCTGAGCACCGGGGCGACATAGAGATCGACGAGCTTGTCCTGGCCGAGGCGGGGCGAACTCAGGTCGACGCGATATTCGTTGACCGGCGCCTTGCGCTCGCGCACCTGGTCGATCAAGGCGAGCAGCGGGCTGCCGAAGGGAATGAAGGTCGAGATACGGTAACGGGCCAGATGCGAGGCGCTGGCGCCGAAGAAGGCCTCCGCCTCCCAATTGGCGAAAACGACAAAGCCGGATTCGTCGACCATGATGACGGGGTTCTGGATGGCGTTCAGCACGGCCATGGCGACGGTCCCGCCGGCGTGATCGGACGGAGATGTCATATCCTTTGTCATGCCGCCTCCCGGCTGTCGACAATACTCGCCGCAAGCGCATCGTAGAGGCGCGCGGCCACCTCGCGCGGGTCGCGCGAGGTCATAATCTCCGCCTTTTCCGCGCCTGACAGATCAGGCGCGAAACGCTGGAGATACCAGCCAAGGTGCTTGCGGGCGTGGCGGATCGCCACCGCTTCGCCGTAGAAATCCAGCATCATGCGGTAATGCTCGACGGCGAGCTCGGCGATCTTCAGGGATTGCGGTGGAGGCGCACCTGATATGGTGCCGGCATGCCACGGCCTGCCCTGGCAGCCCCTGCCGATCATCACGGCATCGGCGCCGGAGCGGCGCAACATTTCCTGCGCGTCGCCTGCGGTTTCGACATCGCCATTGGCGATCAGCGGGATTGAGATTACGTCGCGGACGGCGCGTATCGCGTCCCAATCGGCCCGGCCTTCATAGAATTGCATGCGGGTGCGCCCGTGAATGGTCACAAGCTGGATGCCGGCTGCCTCGGCGCGACGCGCGATGTCAGGCGCGTTGATCGAATTCTCGTCCCAGCCGAGGCGCATCTTCAGCGTTACCGGAATGCCCACGGCCTTGACCGTCGCCTCGATGAGGCCGAGCGCATGATCGGGATCGCGCATCAGCGCCGAGCCGGAATAACCGCCGATCACCTTCTTTGCCGGACAGCCCATATTGATGTCGATGATATCGGCGCCATGATCGGCGGCGATCTTGGCAGCCTCGGCCATCCAGTGCGCCTCGCGCCCGGCAAGCTGCACCATATGCGGCCGGAAGCCCGCAGCCCGCAGCCGCGACCAGGACTCGGCCGTGTCATTGACCAGTTCGCGGCTCGCCACCATTTCGGTGACGACGAGGCCGGTGCCGAAGCGCCACGCAAGCTCGCGGAAGGGCATATCCGTGACGCCGGACATCGGCGCCAGCACAACGCGGTTCCGCACGGACACGGGTCCGATTCGGAAAGGCGCTGCGAGGTCCTTGGAAATCAATTGATTATCTTTCGGGCACACAATAGAACTGCATTATTTTTAGCCATTATTCCCTAGCTTGCCAAGGGGGCTGGGATGGGAATTGATATTTTTCGGGCAGATGCTGGAAAAGGCCAAAGCAAGACGTTAGAGCACTCGGGTCAATTCCGCATATTTTAGGGGATTTATGCTGCAAATGCCTTCTAAGCAACCGATATCGGCTGGAATTGTCATCGTGGCCGCCGGCCGCGGCGAGCGCGCGGGATCCTCCACGGAGGGCCCCAAGCAGTATCGCATGATCGGCGGCAAGCCGGTTATCGTGCATACGCTTGAAAACTTCATGACATGGGAAGCAGCAAAGCAGATCGTCGTCGTCATTCATCCCGATGACGAGGCGCTGTTTGCAAGAGCCTTCCGCCACATCATCTCGGCAACGCCGATCGAAACGGTGCATGGTGGCGCCACCCGGCAGCAATCCGTGCTTGCCGGCCTCAGATACCTCAAGGACAATCAAATCAGCCATGTGCTGATCCATGATGCCGTTCGGCCGTTCTTCGACCATGTGCTTCTGGACCGCATTGCCGAGAGCCTTGATGCCGGCGCACAGGCGGTCCTGCCGGCAATCCCGGTCACCGATACGCTGAAACGCGCCGACAGCGCCGGCACCGTGCTGACGACGGTTTCACGCGAGCATCTCTACGCGGCGCAGACGCCGCAATCCTTCGCCTTCGAAACGATCCTCGAGGCGCATGAGAAGGCGGCGGCGAGCGGACGAAGCGATTTCACCGACGATGCCTCGATCGCCGAATGGCTGGGCATTCCGGTGACGATCGTCGAGGGCACGGCCGACAACGTCAAGCTGACGGTCAGGAACGATATCGCCATGGCCGACGACAAGCTGTCGACTTCGCTGCTTCCAGACGTGCGCACCGGCAACGGCTACGACGTGCACCAGCTCGTAGCCGGCGATGGCGTGACACTCTGCGGCGTGTTCATTCCGCATGATCAGAAGCTGAAAGGTCACTCGGATGCCGACGTCGCGCTGCATGCGCTGACGGACGCGCTGCTCGCCACCTGCGGCGCCGGCGATATCGGCGATCATTTCCCGCCGTCCGACCCGCAATGGAAAGGGGCGGCCTCGCGGATCTTCATCGAGCATGCCGCCCGGATCGTGCGCGAGCGCGGCGGCACGATCATGAATGCCGACGTCTCGCTGATCGCCGAGGCGCCGAAGGTCGGCCCGCATCGCTTGGCCATGCGCGCGAAACTGTCGGATTATCTCGGCATCGATATCGAGCGTTGCTCGGTCAAGGCGACGACCAACGAGACGATCGGCTTCGTCGGCCGGCGCGAAGGCATCGCGGCGATCGCGACTGCCACCGTCGTCTATCGCGGAAGGAAATGATGAGCCTTTTTCCTCAGGATATAATTTCGATGGCGGAGGCGATCATCCGTGACTTCACGGCTGCGGGGCTGATGTTCTCCACAGCCGAATCCTGCACCGGCGGACTGATTGCCGGGGCGCTGACGGAGATATCGGGTTCATCAGCCGTCGTCGACCGCGGCTTCGTCACCTATACGAATACCGCAAAGATGGAGATGCTCGGCGTGCAGGCGGAAACGCTGCTGCGTTTCGGGGCCGTCTCCGAGGAAACGGCGCGACAGATGGTGCATGGAGCCCTCTTCCGTTCACGCGCCGAGATCGCCGTTGCTGTCACCGGTATTGCCGGCCCCGGCGGCGGATCGGCGGAAAAACCGGTCGGCCTGGTGCATCTCGCCGCCAAATCGCGCGCCGGCGCGCTCATCCATCGGAAAATGCTCTATGGCGATATTGGCCGCAGCGAGGTTCGGCTGGCGACGATCAGGACGGCGCTGGAGATGGTACGCTCGCTCCTTGCTGCCTGACGCGGGTTCGCTCATCAAGCCGGCGTGTAGATCCTGTTTGCCCTGGTCTCGAAGGCCTCGGTGAACATGCGAAAGGCGCGGTCAAACATCGAGCCCATCAGCGCGCCGAGAATGCGGCTCTTGAACTCATAGTCGATGAAGAAATCGACGGTGCAGCCGCCAGAAGGCGTCTCGGCGAAGTGCCAGCGATTGTCGAGATATTTGAACGGGCCATCGATATACTTGACCTCGATGACGTGCTCGGCCCGGTTCAGCAGCACCTGCGTCGTGAAGGTCTCGCGGATCGCCTTATAGCCGACCGTCATGTCGGCGACGAGCAGGATCTTGCCGTCGCGCTCCTTGCGGCTCCGGATGGCCAGCGCTTCGCAGAGCGGCAGGAATTCCGGATAGCGCTCGACATCGGCGACGAGGTCGAACATCTGCTCGGGCGTATGCGGGACGGGACGGTGCGTTTCGAATTGCGGCATAGGCGGCAATTAATCGGGCCGGCCGAGAAGATCAAGAAGCTCGCGCATCTCGCGGCGGGATTTTAGCCTCTTCCTTCCGCGCGAGGACAACTTGTTGGAAGCCATGCACGGGTACATCGGCGGGGTCGAGCACGTCCGATTTCGACCAACTGAGAGAGTTATCGCTCGAAATGTTGAAGAAGCGCGCGCGCCAAAGCTTCAAGAGCGCTTCAAATTGCCGAGCCCCATCGCGGCACAGCCGGATGAAGACAATAGCCATAACTTGCACACATCAAATTCTGCAAACAGTGATTGACGTCAACTCTGCCATTTCACAAACATGACGAGTAGAAATTTCAAGCGAAGTAACATTGACGGGACGGCGACCGGGTCTGCCTTCTACCGTAGTACACTCCGCTAAGAAGATTCGGTGCATTGCGTTTCGGAGATGGGAATGAATCAACGACGAAGCGCAAAGTCCCTAGGCCGATGGAGGTTGGCTTGATTCGCCTACAGAAAAGCAGCGCTAGGCGGACCTTCGTCACACTGCTGTCAGGCTTCGTGTTCGTCGTCGTATTGGTTTTCGCGGTTAAAATATCGCTCAATTATATAGGCGTTTGCACAAGAGGACCCGAATTTTGGCGATGGCATCGCATCAGCAATGCTGAGCTCATCGCGTTCTTAGAATTAAAGGGGACGTCGAACGCAGGTGTACAGACGGAATATTCCGTAGCCGAACCTTACAGCGTGCCCGGCGATCATTATCAACCGGCCAGCTTCATCGACAAGATTCGCGGGCGCGCCGCTACATTGGCGCGGTTTTATAAACCGTGGATGGACAACGGCCAGTATCTGCATCCGAGCGGCTATTTTTATACACCCAACTGTCTTCAAGGCTGGAGACCACCAACTTAACGAGGGTGCGCCAGGGTGCGCCGTCAGTGTAGCACAGCTGAATTTCCGAAGCTGACCGCGCAAGATGCCGCATCAAATACGCGCGAAGGCTGCCGCTTCTCCCTCACGATGGCGAACCAATATAAATAAAACAATAATCCCATATGTACTCTTTATATACCATCAATACTAAGTATTTACGATATATAATATAATTGCACCGAATCCAGAACGCGTCTAATAATATCGCTTGCTCGCCCTATATTCACAACCTATACATTGCCGAAAATTATGGATGCGGCGCGAATGAGCTTCTTGACAGAGCATTTTATCAGAAACGCACAAGATATACTTTCGGTCGGGAGCATACCGTTAGACTCGAAATTTCTACAGGCTGAGTTTTTGTCCGACCACCGATTGAAGAGCAGGCAATTTCTCTGCGATTTGTTCCCCAAGGGTGGTGTCGGCGCCGAGTTTGGCGTGTTTACCGGATTGTTCTCGACCATTCTGCTGGACCGGGCCAAACCGAAGTCTGCCTATTTCGTCGATCCTTGGTGGTTGATTTTCGGAAATTTCTATCCGGACTGGGGCATCTATACCGCCAATGGCCGGTTATCGACGAGCCGCGCCCACGATGTGGCCTCGCGACGTATCAAAAGGTCTGCGCAAGGCGCAAACGTATCGGTCCATGTCGACTATTCGGTGCCCTTCTTAGAGCAGCTTCCCGACGACCATCTCGACTGGGTCTATCTGGATTCTTCGCACTCCTATGATGGCACGGTCGAGGAGCTCAAAGTGCTGAAGCGTAAAGTCAAATCCGGCGGTATCATCGCCGGCGATGATTGGCACGACGCTCTCGATCATGCCCATAGTGGCGTCGCGGTCGCTGTTCGCGAAGCAGTCGGCGCTGGCGCGTTCGAGATGATCGGCAGCTATCCCGCGTTGCAATGGGCGATCCGCCGGCCCTGAGTGACATTACAGTTGCATTTTTGATTTGATGGAGCCGTAGCGAAGGCCGCTCGCTCGCGAGAGCCGCTTTGCCAGCATGCTCTCGCCGCTGCCGGGACAGCCGATCAACGGGATACCGTCGGTTCGATGAGAGTCGATTTCAATCCGCGGGTGATGTTCATCGTCGACTGCCCAAAGAAAAACCGCAGCGAAGATCGCCGCGGTTCAATCAAAAAGCAAATGCCGGATGTTACCCGGCCGCCATCAACAGCTTCTTCTCGCGCGCCGCTCTCAGCCGGGCAAAGTCGTCGCCGGCATGGTGGGAGGAGCGGGTTAGCGGGCTGGAGGCGACCATCAGGAAGCCCTTGCTGTAGGCGACGGTCTCATAAGACTTGAACTCGTCGGGGGTGACGAAGCTTTCGACCTTGTGGTGCTTGCGCGTCGGCTGCAGGTACTGGCCGATCGTCAGGAAGTCGACATCGGCTGTGCGCAGATCATCCATCAGTTGGAGGACTTCGTTTCGCTCTTCGCCAAGACCGACCATGATGCCCGATTTGGTGAACATGGTGGGATCGAGTTCCTTCACCCGCTGCAGCAGGCGGACAGAATGGAAGTAGCGGGCGCCGGGGCGAACCGCCAGATAGTTGCCGGGCACTGTTTCCATATTGTGGTTGAAGACGTCGGGCTTGGCGGCGACGACGCGTTCCAGCGCACCCGGCTTCTTCAGGAAGTCGGGCGTCAGGATCTCGATCGTCGTCATCGGCGAGGCCGCACGGATTGCCCAGATCACCTTTTCGAAGTGTTCGGCGCCGCCGTCCTCCAGGTCGTCACGGTCGACCGAGGTGATGACGACGTGGGATAGGCCCATCTCCTTGACCGCCTTGGCGACATTCTCGGGCTCGGCCATGTCGAGCGCATTCGGCTTGCCGGTGGCGACGTTGCAGAAGGCACAGGCGCGGGTACAGATCTCGCCCATGATCATGAAGGTCGCGTGCTTCTTGTCCCAGCACTCGCCGATATTCGGGCAGCCAGCCTCCTCGCAGACGGTGACGAGCTTGTGCTCCTTCACGATCGCCCGCGTCTCGGCATAACCCTTGGAGGTCGGTGCCTTGACGCGAATCCAGTCCGGCTTGCGCATGACTTCCGTATCAGGCCGATGCGCCTTCTCGGGATGCCGCACGCGCTTGGCGTCGGGATTGATCGTATCGAGAATCGTCACCATTGCAGTTTCAGCTTTCTACCGCCTCTATGCGGCAAATCGATCGGATCTAGCGCCGCACCAGCCGCGCAAGGAATATCAACAGGCAGGCGCCGAGGAAACCCGTCACGAAATAACCGAGCCGTCCGCCGACCACCTCGACATGGAATTGCGCGAGGACGGCGCTTGCGACGACCGAACCGACGATGCCGAGCACGATGTTCAGAAAAATCCCGTATCGCGCTTCCATCAGCTTGCCGGCGAGCCAGCCCGCAAGCCCACCGATGATGATTGCCGAAATCCAACCGACGCTTTCCATGCCCTGCCCTCAGTTATGCCTCAAGCGACCGCCCTGGCGATCAGAACCACGATGATGGCGCCGACGGTGGCGTGGATGATCTGCACCACCAGCGCGTTTTCAATGCCCAGCGAAATACCGAGCGCGCTGAACAGATAACCGCCGACGAAGGCGCCGATGATGCCGCTCAGCAGGCATCTTATCAGCCCGCCGCCACCGACGACCAGGCTTGCGAGGAAGCCTGCAACCAGGCCAATCAGCAAAAATACCAGCAACGCCTGCGTCTCCATAGACATGATGATTTCCTTTCGTTTTTTCCACCCCAGCGGCGTGGCTTTCCACTCCGGACATAAAGGGCAGCTTCGGAAATTCTCAAGCGTTCAGCACACGGCCGTAAGCATCTAGCACCGCTTCCTTCATCGTTTCGGACACGGTCGGATGCGGGAAGATCGTGTGCATCAGCTCTTCCTCGGTCGTCTCGAGGTTCATCGCCACGACGAAGCCCTGAATGAGCTCGGTGACTTCGGCGCCGACCATGTGGGCGCCGAGCAGCTCACCGGTCTTCTTGTCGAAGATCACCTTCACCATGCCCTGGTCCTCGCCGAGCGCGATCGCCTTGCCGTTCGCGGCGAAGGAGAAGCGGCCGACGCGGATGTCGCGGCCCAGCTCTTTGGCTTTCGCTTCAGTGATGCCGACAGAGGCGACCTGCGGATTGCAATAGGTGCAGCCCGGGACCTTGCCCTTGTCTGTGGGATGGACGTTCGGGAGGCCGGCGATCTTTTCGACGCAGACGACGCCCTCATGCTCTGCCTTGTGCGCCAGCATCGGTGGGCCGGCGACATCGCCGATCGCATAGATGCCGGCGACATTGGTCTTGCCGTAGCCGTCGATGACGACGCAGCCGCGGTCGGTCTTGACGCCGAGCGCCTCGAGGCCGAGGTTTTCGATATTACCCTGAACGCCGACGGCCGAAATCAGCCGGTCGGCAGTGATCTGCTGCACCTTGCCATCGGCCGTCTCGACATGGGCGGTAACGCTGTTCGTGGCCTTGTCGACCTTCGAGACCTTGGCGCTGGTGAAGATCTTGAGGCCGCGCTTTTCAAGCTGCTTGCGGGCGATGGCGGTTATTTCGGCATCCTCGACCGGCATGATGGTCGGCATGACTTCGACGACGGTCACGTCGACGCCCATCGAGCGGTAGAAGCTGGCGAATTCGATGCCGATCGCGCCCGAGCCCATGACGATCAGCGACTTCGGCAGCACATCCGGCTTCAGCGCCTCGAAATAGGTCCAGATCAGCTTGCCATCCGGCTCGATGCCAGGCAGCGCGCGCGGACGGGCGCCGGTCGCGATGATGATGTGCTTGGCGGTATAGGTACCCTCACCGCTCTTGACGTTCTTCGGCAGCGGATGCTGCGGTTCGACAACGGGCTTCGACGATTTGCCGACAACGATCTCGCCGGGCTTGGTGATCTTCGCTTCGCCCCAGATGATGTCGATCTTGTTCTTCTTCATCAGGAAGCCGACGCCGGCATTCAGTCGGGCGGAGACGGCGCGCGAGCGGCCGACGACGGCCTTGGCATCCGGCTTGACCGTGCCTTCGAGAACGAGGCCGAAATCCTTGAAGTGATTGGCGTGGTCGAGCACCTCGGCCGAGCGCAGCAGCGCCTTGGTCGGGATGCAGCCCCAGTTCAGGCAGATGCCGCCCATATGCTCGCGCTCGACGATCGCGGTCTTGAGGCCGAGCTGGCTGGCACGGATGGCGGCGACATAGCCGCCGGGACCCGAGCCGATGATGATGACGTCGTAGGATTCAGCCATGTGTTTCCTGCCTTTGTTACGCTGCGCTGCGGGTCATGAGCACCCACGCATGTCTCTTGCTGTTTTCGAAGAGCGGCACGGCATCGGCGCGCGCAGCCTCCAGGAATCCGTTTCTTCCATAAAGCGACAAAGCCGCTTCGTTGTCGCTTGCGGTGATCAGGCTGACGGGCCGCCGATCGGCCCTTTCGATCTGATCGTCCAGCAGCCTGCGTCCGATGCCGATGCCGCGCAGATGGCGATAGACGCCGAGACTGCCGATGAACCAGCTTCCCACAACCGTTTTCTGCAAGGCGAGCATCGGTGCGGTTGCCGGAATCGTCGCCTCGATATCGCCTATCCCCTCACCCAGCGCATGGCCGATCGCCACACCCGCGACCTCGCCATAGGCCTCGGCGATGACGGCATCCCGCCAACCGCCGACGGCTTCCTCCTCGCTCATCTTCAGCCGGCCTCGCTCCAGCGGCGTATCGCTCACGCCGTTTTCCACACCGGCAAACCAGAGCCAGGAGGCAAACCCGCGCGATGCGATATCCGCCAGAATCGCCAGCTCCGAGGCATCCCGCCGTGAGGCCTGCCGGAGGGCGATGAAGGAGGCCATGGTCAGATCCCCAGCATCATCCGCACGATCGATTCCAGCCCGCGTCCGAGCGCACGCGTATTGTCCGCATCGAGGTGAATGCCATCGATCGGCGTGGTCTTGGCGACGGAATTGCCATCGAAGAAGCCACAACCGAGTTCGTCGGCAAGATCACGATAAAGCGTTGCAAGCTTCGCCGATTCCTCGATACCGCCGGGAAAGGATGCGGCGAAGGGCACGTTGCCCGTCGCGCGGATCGCCGGCGGCGCCACGATCAGAATCTCCGGCCCATCAAATTCGAAGGGCCAGGCATGATTGCGGATCAGCCGCACGAGGCGGCTGATGCCCTGGCAGGCGGCAAAGGCCGAGCCTGCCACAACCGGCTTCATGTCATTGGTGCCAAGCAGAAGGATGACCAGGTCGAGCGGCGCATGCGTCTGCAGGATCGTCGGCAGGATGCGCGCGCCGTTGCGGTCGCAATCGGCGAGATGGTCGTCGAAAGCGGTGGTGCGACCGTTCAAGCCTTCGGCGATGACGCGCGCCTCATGGCCGAGCGCTGCCTGAAGCACGCTCGGCCAGCGATTTTTGTAATCATGACGGCCGATCGTCTCGGCGTCATAACCCCAGGTCAGCGAGTCGCCATAGCAAAGAACGGTCTTGGTCATTTCCGCCTCCGCGCCGCTATCAGACAAGCATGCCCATCGGGTTCTCGATGTAGCCCTTGAAGGCCTGGAGCAACTCGGCGCCGAGCGCGCCGTCGACGCAGCGATGGTCGGTCGAGAGCGTGACGGACATCACGGTGGCAATCGTCATTTCGCCCTTCTTGACGACGACCCGCTGTTCGCCGGCGCCGACCGCGAGGATCGTCGCATGCGGCGGGTTGACGACGGCTGCGAAGTTCTTCACGCCCATCATGCCCATGTTCGAGACCGAACTGGTGCCGCCCTGATATTCCTCAGGCTTCAGCTTGCGATCCTTGGCCCGCTTGCCGAGATCGCGCATCTCGTTGGAGATCGTCGACAGGGTCTTTTCCTCGGCCTTGCGGATGATCGGGGTGATCAGGCCGCCGGGGATCGAGACGGCGACGCCGACATCGGCGTGCTTGTGCTTGACCATGTTGCTGTCGGTCCAGGAGACGTTGGCATCCGGAACGTCGCGCAGCGCCAGCGCCATGGCCTTGATGACCATGTCGTTGACCGAGAGCTTGTAGGCCGGAGCGTTGTCCTTGCGCGGAGCCGCATCGTTCAGCTGGGCGCGCAGCGCCAGCAACGCATCGAGCTCGCAATCGACGCTGACGTAGAAATGCGGGATCGTCTGCTTGGATTCGACCAGTCGCCTGGCGATCGTCTTGCGCATGCCGTCATGCGGCACGAGCTCGTAAGAGCCCGGTTCGAAGAGCTTGAGCACGGCTTCTTCGGACGCGCCCTTCGGTGCAGCGGCGGCCGGAGCCGGCGCGGCAGCCTGCGGGGCAGCAGCGGATACGGGCGCAGCAGCAGCCTTGGCGCCACCGCCGGCAACGGCGGCTTCGATGTCGCTCTTGACGACGCGGCCGTGCGGGCCGGAGCCTGCGACTGCCGAAAGGTCGATACCGGCTTCCTTGGCTAGCCTGCGGGCAAGCGGCGAAGAGAAGGTGCGGCTGCCATCGGATGAAACCGAGGCGGGTGCGGCGGTGGTTACAGGTGCCGCAGCCGGAGTGGACTGGGCCGGAGCTGGCGCAGCCTCGGCCTTCGGCGCGGCTGCGCCGTCAGCCTTCGGCGCCGGAGCGGCGGAACCCGCACTGCTTGCGGCAGCGGAGACATCCTCGCCATCGGCGGCGAGAACCGCGATCAACGCATTGACCTTGACGCCTTCGGTGCCGGCAGCAACGACGAGCTTGGCGACCGTGCCTTCATCGACGGCTTCGACTTCCATCGTCGCCTTGTCGGTCTCGATCTCGGCGATCACATCGCCAGACTTGACCTTGTCGCCTTCCTTGACCAACCATTTGGAAAGATTGCCTTCCTCCATGGTCGGAGAGAGGGCGGGCATCGTGATATTGATCGGCATCGAAACACCCTCCCCTTATTTGTAGCAAACAGCCTTCACCGCATCGACCACTTCGCCGACGTTCGGAAGGGCAAGCTTTTCGAGATTGGCGGCGTAAGGCATCGGAACGTCCTTGCCTGCGATCGTCAGGATCGGCGCATCGAGATAGTCGAAGGCCTGCTGCATGACGCGGGTGGCGATTTCGGTGCCGACGGAGGACTGCGGATAACCTTCCTCGACGGTGACCAGACGGCCAGTCTTCTTCACCGATTCGATGACAGTCGGCAGGTCCATCGGGCGGATGGTGCGAAGGTCAATCAGTTCGACGTCGATGCCGATCTTCTCGAGTTCGGCGACAGCCTTGGTCGCATAACTCATGCCGATGCCGAAGGAGACCACAGTGACGTCCTTGCCCGGACGATGGATGCGGGCCTTACCGATCGGCAGGACGAAATTGTCGAGCTTCGGCACGTCGAAGTGCTGGCCATAGAGAATTTCGTTTTCGAGGAAGATGACCGGGTTCGGATCGCGGATCGCAGCCTTCAGCAGGCCTTTGGCGTCGGATGCCGTATAGGGCATGACGACCTTCAGGCCGGGAATGGCGCTGTACCAGGCTGCATAATCCTGGCTGTGCTGGGCGCCGACGCGAGCCGCAGCACCATTCGGGCCGCGGAAGACGATCGGAGCACCCATCTGGCCGCCGGACATATAGAGCGTCTTGGCGGCGGAGTTGATGATGTGGTCGATCGCCTGCATGGCGAAGTTGAAGGTCATGAATTCGACGATCGGGCGAAGGCCGGCCATTGCGGCACCGACGCCGACGCCGGCAAAGCCATGCTCGGTGATCGGCGTATCGACGACGCGGCGGGGGCCGAATTCCTGCAGCAGCCCCTGCGTGACCTTGTAAGCGCCCTGGTATTCGGCGACTTCCTCGCCCATGACGAAGACGTTTTCGTCGGCGCGCATTTCTTCAGCCATGGCGTCGCGGAGCGCTTCGCGCACGGTCGTCGACACCATTTCAGTGCCGGCCGGGATTTCGGGGTCGTTCGGAACGACAGCCTTCGGCTCGGCCGGAAGCGGCGCGGAGGCGGAACCGGTGTTGGTCGGCTTCTCTTCCTGGGCAACCGCGGGCGCTGCCGCGGCGGCGGGCTTGGCGGCGGAAATGTCCGAAGCGGATTCGCCGTCCTGCAGCAAAACAGCGATCTTGGTATTGACCTTGACGCCTTCAGTGCCGGCATCGACGAGCAGCTTGCCGATGATCCCTTCATCGACGGCTTCGACTTCCATCGTCGCCTTGTCGGTTTCGATTTCGGCAATCACGTCGCCGGAGGTGACCTTGTCACCTTCCTGCTTCAGCCATTTGGACAGTGTGCCTTCTTCCATGGTCGGAGAGAGGGCGGGCATGAGGATATCGATAGGCATGGGTTCCCTCCCCGATTAGAGCAGAATGTCGGTATAGAGCTCGGATGCATCCGGCTCCGGATCGGCCTGGGCGAAATCGGCACTGTCAGCGACGATATCGCGGACATCCTTGTCGATCGCCTTCAGATCGTCTTCGGAAGCCCAGCCCTTTTCGACGAGGCGAGCCTTGACCTGTTCGATCGGGTCATGCTCGGAGCGCATCTTCTGCACTTCGTCCTTGGAGCGATATTTCGCCGGGTCGGACATGGAGTGACCGCGATAACGATAGGTCAGCATTTCGAGAATGATCGGGCCCTTGCCGGAACGGCAATGTTCGAGCGCCTCGTCGGCCGCAGCCTTGACGGCGCGGACGTCCATGCCGTCGACCTGAATGCCGGGGATGCCGAAGCCGGATCCACGAAGCGAGTAGTTCGACTGCGCAGTGGCGCGCGCGGTCGACGTCCCCATGGCGTAACGGTTGTTCTCAACGATATAGACGATCGGCAGCTTCCAGAGAGCAGCCATGTTGAAGCTCTCGTAGACCTGGCCCTGGTTGGCGGCGCCGTCGCCGAAATAGGCGATGGAGACATTGTCGTTGCCGCGGTAGCGGTTTGCGAAGGCAAGACCCGTTCCGAGCGAGACCTGGGCACCGACGATGCCATGACCGCCGTAGAAATGCTTCTCTTTCGAGAACATGTGCATCGAGCCGCCCTTGCCGTGGGAATAGCCGCTGCGACGCCCGGTCAGTTCCGCCATGACGCCGCGTGCTTCCATGCCGGTTGCCAGCATATGGCCGTGATCGCGATAGGCGGTGATGACCTGGTCGCCTTCCTTCTGCGCCATCTGCATGCCGACGACGACAGCTTCCTGACCGATGTAGAGGTGACAAAAGCCGCCGATGAAGCCCATGCCGTAAAGCTGGCCGGCCTTCTCCTCGAAGCGACGGATCAACAGCATCTCGCGATAGGCCTTGAGCTCTTCATTGCGATCGAAGTCGGCTACAGGGCCTCCATTCGATGCTTTGGCTGCCGGTTTTGCTGCAGTTTTGCGGCTGGAAACGGTCGCGGTCTTTCGCGGCGCCATTCAACCCTCCCTATGGGTTTGTCGTTTCTTGGTGGGGCGTACCATAGGGAAGAAATATGACCACAGCAATGCCATAATTGCATGGCTCGTATTCGCTGCTAAATTATTGGAAGAACTATGAAAATTCCAATTAACCTGTTTTCGGTTAATTGGAATAATGGTTGAATATGACGATCTCGTCCGCGCGCGACATGTTGAGCTGATAACGCGCTTTTTCGTCCAACATATCCTTGTCGAGCGAGCCGTCACTGAGGAGCGCGACCTGATTTTCCAGATGTTCGCGCTTCGCCTTCAAGACTGCAAGCTCTTTTTCACGCGCGACACGCTGATGCTCGAACGTCTCCGTTGCGCGCAGGCCGTAATCGCCATGGATGCAATGATAACCGAAATAGGAGAGGAAGGCGACCGTCATGGCCGGAATGACGAAGCGACCGATCTTTCTCTTCTTATGATGCTTTGTCCACATACACGCATGCTCTTGAACGCATTACCAATTCGTTCAATCTAACGCGCAGAGATTAACCGTTCGTTGACTCTAAAATCCGCGCAACAAAAAACCCGCGCCGGGAAGGCGCGGGTCAAGCCATTGAACATCAGATCCGATCAGCCGCGAATGATCGAGCGGCCGGCATACTGGGCCTGCGGGCCGAGGCCCTCTTCGATGCGGATCAGCTGGTTGTACTTGGCAAGACGGTCGGAACGCGACAGCGAGCCGGTCTTGATCTGACCGCAGTTGGTGGCGACCGCGAGATCGGCGATGGTCGAATCTTCGGTCTCGCCGGAGCGGTGCGACATGACGGCGGTATAGGCCGCCTTGTGCGCCGTGTTGACGGCATCGAGCGTTTCCGTCAGCGAGCCGATCTGGTTGACCTTGACGAGGATCGAGTTGGCGACGCCCATGCGGATGCCGTCGCGAAGACGGGCGGAGTTGGTAACGAAGAGATCGTCGCCGACGAGCTGGGTCTTCTTGCCGGTCAGGTCAGTCAGCGTCTTCCAGCCGTCCCAATCGTCTTCGGCCATGCCGTCCTCGATCGAGATGATCGGATACTTGGCGGCGAGCTCAGCCAGATATTCGGCCATGGCGCCCGATTCCAGCGTGCGGCCTTCCCCTTCGAGAACGTATTTGCCGTCCTTGAAGAATTCGGTCGAGGCGCAGTCGAGGCCGAGGTAGATGTCCTCGCCCGGCTTGTAGCCGGCTTTCTCGACCGACTTCATGATGAAGTCGAGAGCTTCCGAAGCACTCTTCAGACCCGGTGCGAAACCGCCTTCGTCGCCGACATTGGTGTTATGGCCCTGCGCGGCAAGTTCCTTGCGCAGCGTATGGAAGACTTCCGAACCCATGCGCACGGCTTCGGCGATCGAATCGGCGCCGACCGGCAGGATCATGAACTCTTGGAAATCGATCGGATTGTCGGCGTGGGCGCCGCCGTTGATGATGTTCATCATCGGCACCGGCAGCAGGCTGGCGGAAGCGCCGCCGACATAACGGTAGAGCGGCAGGCCGGACGCCTGGGCAGCAGCCTTGGCGACGGCGAGCGACACGCCGAGGATGGCGTTGGCGCCGAGGCGCGACTTGTTCGGCGTGCCGTCCAGCTCGATCATGATATTGTCGATCTGGATCTGGTTTTCGGCGTCGATGCCACCGATCGCGTCGAAGATCTCGGTGTTGGCGGCTTCCACCGCCTTTTCGACACCCTTGCCGAGGTAGCGCTTGCCGCCATCGCGCAGTTCGACCGCCTCATGCGCGCCCGTCGAGGCGCCCGAGGGAACGGCCGCGCGGCCCATGCTGCCATCTTCGAGATAGACATCGACTTCGACGGTGGGGTTGCCACGGCTATCGAGAATCTCGCGGGCGATGATATCGGTGATTGCAGTCATGGGTTCTTCCTGCTCGGTGGGTGGTGATAAGTCGGTTCGAAACCTGTCTTAGTCGAAGGCGTGCAAATTACAATGCTGCAATTTCCAGCCTTCGAACCAGTGTTTGGATCTCGCCTAAAGCGCGTCGCGATCTTTCAGATTCGCTTGCCACGCTTTAGGTCTTTGGCTTTCCGCATGTCGTTGTCGCAAAACCGCTGCACACTTTTTCGCGACATGCCTATAGCACGATCATGTCAGGCTGTTGAACGTCAAGCCTTGGCGACCGCATCGAAGGCAAGCAGCTTTTCAAGCAGCCGCGGCATGTCCTTGAGATAGACCATGTTCGGGCCGTCCGAAGGTGCATTGTCGGGGTCCTGGTGGGTTTCGACGAAGACACCGGCAACACCGGCAGCCACTGCTGCGCGCGCCAGTGTTTCCACGAATTCCCGCTGACCGCCGGAGGAATCGCCCTGCCCGCCCGGCTGCGCAACGGAATGGGTGGCATCGAAGATAACGGGTGCGCCCATCGCCGCCATGATCGGCAGCGAGCGCATGTCGGAAACCAGCGTATTATAGCCGAATGAGGCGCCACGCTCGCACAGCAGCACGTTCGGATTGCCGCTGGCGTTGAGCTTCTTCAGGACGTTCTTCATATCCCAGGGAGCGAGGAACTGGCCCTTCTTGACATTGACGACGCGGCCGGTCTTGGCGGCGGCGATGAGAAGGTCGGTCTGGCGGCAAAGGAAGGCCGGGATCTGCAGGACGTCGACGACCTTTGCCACCTCCGCGCATTGCTCGGCGGTATGAACGTCGGTCAGGACAGGAAAGCCGAATTCCTTCTTGAGGTCGGCAAAGACCTCCATGCCCTTTTCGATCCCGATGCCGCGTTCAGCCGAAAGAGAGGTGCGGTTCGCCTTGTCGAAGGAGCTCTTGTAAACGAGGCCGATGCCGAGCTTTGCGCAAAGCTCTTTCAGCGTACCGGCAACCATGAAGGCGTGGTCGCGGCTCTCCATCTGGCAGGGACCGGCAATCAGCGACAGGCGGCCGGTATTGGAAAAGGTCACCTGGCCTTGGCCTTCGCCGATCTTGACTTCGGAATTCGTCTCAGTGCTCATCGTGTCTCCTCGAAGGCGAAGAGCGTGCCCTGCCCGGGCGCGGGCTTCACCAGAATGCGATTGTTCTTGCGCGTGTATGTCACCCCGTTAGCAGCCAAATGCGCTTCTGTCACGGCAAGATCGGCGACAATGAAGAGGATTGCCCGGCCACGCAGGCCGCGATCGGCGGATGATCCGGCGATCTCGAAATAGGCTTCTAGCCCTTCCGGCGTCATCAGGCTGATTTTCGCGTTCGAAGCAGCAACATTGACGCCAAAACCGGTTTTCTCGACTGCCGCCTGCGCCACGGCAAGGCCGACGAAGGCCCCGAAAGCAGCAGCATCAGGCGCGCAGAGCGCGATCTCGGCAATGCCGGTGACGCCATTGGCATGCGTCTCCAGCGCGCCGCGGTCGGCCGGCAGCGGATTGACGCGTTCGACGCTGAAAAGGAAGAGATCGGGCGCTCGCAGGTCACCGGCAAAAGCCAGCTTGAAGCCGGCGATGCTCTCGGAACCGTCCGGCATCGTCATCGGCCGGGTGAACTGCAGCATCTCGCCGGCGCTCGATCCGTTGCCGACGAAGTTCTGATGATCGATGCCGGCATCCTTACTGCCGAAAGCAAGCCCCGAAAGCCCCTCCTCGCCGCAGCGGAAGCGGAAGGCCCGGTTGCGGGCGGTGAAGACATTGCCTTGCCGCGCTGAGGCCTCGCTCTCCTCGACACTCGCAATCCCGAGCGGCTCCAGATAGGTCTTGTCGGCAAAAAAGACGCAGGCGTTTTCCGTTCCGAAGGGATGGCGTGCATCGGCGGCAACGGTGAAGCCGAGCTTGCCAAGCCTCTCGCGCGCCAGATCGATATTGACGACGGGCAGCACCACATGATCCAGCGGATGCGGCTTGGCGGAACGCTCGTTCATGATATCCCTCCTGGAAACGGCAAGAGATGTGCGATGGCGCGCCCCTCAATGCAACAGATGTGTCCCAATCCGGCGAATGAAAATAAAAATCTCAACGAGTTGGCGCCAAGTTTTACGGAAATTTAGCTACTTGCGGAACACATATGGAACATATAGTGTCTGTTCTGGATTTGTTTCAATCACGAGGTCACAACGTCGATGCTCACGCGCAAACAACAGGAGCTTCTCCTTTTCATTCATGAGCGCATGAAGGAATCCGGCGTTCCGCCATCTTTCGACGAAATGAAGGATGCCCTGGACCTCGCTTCCAAGTCCGGGATTCACCGGCTGATTACGGCGCTCGAGGAACGTGGCTTCATTCGCCGCCTACCGAACCGCGCCCGTGCGCTCGAGGTTATCAAGCTTCCGGAGGCCTACAGCCCCAGCATTCAGCCCCGGCGGGGCTTTTCGCCCAGCGTCATCGAGGGCAGCCTTGGCAAGCCGCAGCCGGTCGCCACTCCTGCTCCCGCAAAACCCGTCGCCGACAACGGCAACTCGGTCTCCGTGCCGGTCATGGGCCGTATCGCCGCCGGTGTTCCGATCTCGGCGATCCAGAACAACACCCACGACATCGTCGTTCCGGCCGACATGCTCGGTTCCGGTGAACATTATGCGCTCGAGGTCAAGGGCGATTCGATGATCGACGCCGGCATCTTCGACGGCGACACCGTGATTATTCGCAACGGCAGCACAGCAAGTCCTGGTGACATCGTCGTTGCTCTCGTCGACGACGAAGAAGCGACACTCAAACGCTTCCGCCGCAAAGGCGCCTCGATCGCGCTGGAGGCGGCCAACCCGGCTTACGAGACCCGGATTTTCGGGCCGGACCGCGTCAAGGTTCAGGGCAAGCTCGTCGGCCTCATTCGCCGCTATCACTGACATCAGGCAGTCTGGATTCGGCAAAACTGTTGCTGCGCCAGTCATAGGCGCGATGCCGCATCCATGGCCGCGACAATGCATCGAATGCGGTTGCGACCTCCAGGCCGGCGTCGGCGAAGCGCAACTCGACGGAACCGGTCCTGCGCAGCGTTTCGCCGGTGAAGAGCGTCGCCCCTGAGCGGCAGTTGTTGAAGCGCAGGCGGACCGACGTCACGACGATATCGGCCGCGTCGCATGCCGGACCGAGATAGGCGGCATTGTCGATGACAGCAACCACGTGACCATTGCCAAGCCTTGATGTGCACCAGGCCTTCTTGACGCAGGAAAAGCGGTTTGCTTCACCGGCCGCTGCAGCCGCCCGCATCGCCGACCTTGCTTCGTTCTGCTGATCGCGGGAAAGCCTGACACGGCGGTCTTCTCCCTCCGGCGGAATAACAGGACCATCCAGCATCTTCGGCGGGTGATGCGTCGGCAGGACCAGCGCTCTCTGCCACTGGTCGAAGATGAAATCCGGCGGTCTTTCACGGTTGGAAGCCATGGCCCCCGCCTCGACGATTGCGACGAGACCACCATCCTCCGAAATCGCCAGATCCGGCGGCCGGGGAACCGGCAGAAGCAAGAGGACGAGCGTCGAGACCGCGATGATCGATGTGCCGATATGGCGCAGCCGGGTGCGGAGCAGCGTCAGCAGCAGAAAGCCTGCGACGGCTATCGCGAAATACCAAGCGGGCAAGCGGCCGATGCCGATGTCGCCACCCCAGCCGGACACCGTCTTTGCGATCGCGATCACCAGATCGAGGCCGAATCCGACGACCTTCCAAGGCAAAACGTCCAGACCGAAAGGCATGAGCAGCATCGCCAGCAACCCGGCCGGCATGATGATGAAGGAGATGATCGGCATCGTCGCGAGGTTTGCCGGCAGGCCATAGGCAGTCAGGCGATGAAAATGCTCGATCGAAAACAGCGCGGTGGAAAAGCCGCCGATCAGCGAGGTCAGGAAGACGCCGCCGAAGAAACCCGCAACCGTAACGACGGGCCGAAACACCGGCAGCTTCAGGAAAGCGTTTTCGCGGACGCGCCGGTCCTTCCACAGCTGGTAGCCAGATACCAACGCCAATGTCGCGGCAAAGGACATCTGGAAGCTCGGACCCAAGACCTCGGACGGTGAAATGGCGAGAATGACGAGCGCCGAGAGAGCGACATTGCGCAGGCTGATCGACGGCCGGTCGAAGAAGACGGCAATCAACATGATCGCCATCATGATGAAGGCGCGTTCGGCCGAGACGGCAAAGCCGGAGATCAGGAAATAGGCCGTGACGGCGATGAGCGCGCCGGCAGCGGCGATCTTCTTGGTCGGATAGGCTTGGGCGACACCGGGAAAGAGGCTGAGCAGCATGCGGAAACCGACGAAGAAGATGCCGGCTGACAGCGCCATATTGAGGCCGGAGATAGCGATGATATGAGCCAGACCGGACTGGCGCAGCGCCTCCGTCGTCTCATTCGAGATGGCGCGCCGCTCGTCCGTCACCAGAGCAGCGGCAAAAGCGCCGGTGTCGCCGGGCAGGATCGACCTTATGCGGTCGCCGATACCGCTGCGCAGCCGGTAGAGACCTTCGAGCAGCGCTTCCGTCGTCGATCTGGCCGCTTGCGGACCTGCCTGCAAATCGACCTTTGTCGGCGCACCGTAGAAGAAGCCGTTGGCGCCGATGCCATCGAAATAGGCACCGAAGGAGAAGTCGTTGAGCTCAGGAAGCGCTGGACCTGCTGGCGGCGTCAGCCGTGCTCTGCCGGTTATGATATCACCGATCTCGAAAGGCGCGTCCGCGCCGCGGGCGATCGCGGTTATGCGCCCCGGCGGCCGCTTCACCTCCGGCGCCTCTGTGTCGGTGACGGCAAGAATATAGCGCCACCGCCCGCGACCATCGCCTTCGCGCCGCTCGACACGGCCGGTCACCGTCGTCGTCACTGATGAATCGAGGATCACGGTCGAAGCCCGTCGGCTCTCGAGCTGCGCCGAGACCACGCCGCAGGCGACAAGTGCAAGCGCCAGCAGCGTTGCCCGCAAAGCCGCCCGGCTGCGGCTGGCGATGAGAACCGCGACGGTCAGCACCAACAGGCAGAGCAGCGATGCAATGAGCGGGAAGTCCGATGCCGCTAGAAACCAGAAGGCTGAGCCGGCGCCGAGGAAGACCGGTGAGAACAGCAGCAGGCGGCCATGGTCCGCCTCTTCGCCCAGCATGCGCATGCCGGCACGCAGCGATTGCGAGGCTGCTGCCGGCAGCCGGTGGCGCCACGGTGTCGCCGACTGCGTCGTTGGCGGCCGCGTCACCACGACAGCCGGAGAAAAACCGGCGGAGTCGGCAAGGCCGGCGCCTGCTTCCGGCCGCAATTCGACTGTCGTCAACTCCTGCATGTGCTGCCCAAAGTCACTCGCCCCGACAGGCAGAATGCAACCGCCAATCAAATCCGGCAAGAATAATCGATTGAAAAGTGAGGGAAAATTGAAAGAGCCAAAAGAGCAGTCGAATCATCGGCTTCCGATATGCATGCGGCTCATCGCTGCAGTGCCTAAAAGGTGATACTGCAATGCACAAAATGCCATCACGGTAACTTGGCATTAGCCTCGCGATCATATAGCTATCGGTGAGGACGCTTAACCCCTATGGCGCTTTTATGGCGCCACCGCCATTTCGGAGGATCAGCATGACGGATCAAAGCGCTACAATAAAAATCGGTGACAAATCAGTCGACCTTGCCGTTAAAAGCGGAACGATCGGCCCGAGCGTCATCGATATCGGTGCCCTCTACAAGAACACGGCTTCCTTCACCTACGATCCGGGTTTCACGTCGACTGCATCCTGTGAATCGAAAATCACCTACATCGACGGCGACGAAGGTGTCCTGTTGCATCGCGGCTATCCGATCGAGCAGCTCGCCGAACATGGCGACTTCCTCGAGGTCTGCTACCTCTTGCTTTACGGCGAACTGCCGACCACCGTGCAGAAGAAGGATTTCGATTATCGCGTCACGCACCACACCATGGTGCACGAGCAGATGAGCCGCTTCTTCACCGGCTTCCGCCGCGATGCGCATCCGATGGCCGTCATGTGCGGCTGCGTCGGCGCGCTGTCGGCCTTCTACCACGACTCCACCGACATCACCGATCCGCACCAGCGCATGGTCGCCAGCCTGCGCATGATCGCCAAGATGCCGACGCTTGCCGCCATGGCCTACAAGTACCATATCGGCCAGCCCTTCGTTTACCCGAAGAACGACCTCGACTACGCCTCGAACTTCCTGCGCATGTGTTTTGCCGTGCCTTGCGAGGAATATGTGGTCAATCCGGTGCTTGCCCGCGCCATGGACCGCATCTTCATCCTGCATGCCGATCATGAGCAGAACGCCTCGACCTCGACCGTCCGTCTCGCCGGTTCGTCGGGCGCCAACCCGTTCGCCTGCATCGCTGCCGGCATCGCCTGCCTCTGGGGCCCCGCGCATGGCGGCGCCAACGAAGCAGCGCTCAACATGCTGAACGAGATCGGCTCGGTCGACCACATTCCGGAATATATCGCCCGCGCCAAGGACAAGAACGATCCGTTCCGCCTGATGGGCTTCGGTCACCGCGTCTACAAGAACTATGATCCGCGCGCCAAGATCATGCAGAAGACGACGCATGAAGTGCTTGGCGAACTCGGCATCAAGGATGATCCGTTGCTCGAAGTGGCGATGGAGCTGGAGCGCATCGCGCTCTCCGACGAATATTTCATCGAAAAGAAGCTCTATCCGAACATCGACTTCTATTCCGGCATCACGCTGAAGGCGCTGGGCTTCCCCACGACCATGTTCACCGTGCTCTTCGCGCTTGCCCGCACCGTCGGCTGGATCGCGCAGTGGAACGAGATGATCGAGGATCCGGAACAGCGCATCGGCCGTCCGCGCCAGCTCTATGTCGGCGAACCGAAGCGCGATTACATCCCGGTTTCGAAGCGCTGATCGCTTTAAAAGAACCCAAAAGAAAACCCGGTCAGAAACGACCGGGTTTTTTCTTTTTCAGCACGTCGAGAAGGATCTCGGCGGCGTGCTCGCCGGGCGGCTTTTCGGTCTGCATGCGTTGCCAGACGAGATCGTAACCCTCGTTCATTGCCTTCAATTGGAGCGTATCGGCCGACAGCCGCTCCATCCAGCGCGCCAGGCTGGCGCCGCGGACCACCTCGTTCAGATATTCCGGCACGACGGCATAATCGGCGATGATATTGGGCAATGCGCCCGTCCATACCTTGATGCGCTTGGTCAGCAGGCTGATGATCCAATCCGTCTTATAGACGGACACCGTCGGCACGCCGGCAAGGCCGAGTTCGAGGATTACCGTACCGGAAGCCGCCATCGCGGCATCCGCTTCGGCAAAGGCCTTCCACTTCTGCATGGATCCGACCACGACCTCCGGCGGCGTGGCCCAGCCGGCGACGAGACCCTTCACCAGCGCTTCATTGTGCGGCACGGTGGGCAGCAAGAAACGCATCGGGCCGTTGCGGGCGACGAGATCCCTGGCCGCGTCCTCGAAAAACGGCAGCAGCCTGCTGATTTCGGAGGATCTTGACCCAGGAAGCATCAGGATCGTCTTGCCCGCTTCGCTGACGGGTGCGCGCCCGGTGCGCAGCCGCCGCGCTTCGAGCAGCGCCGGATCGGCGGTCAGGCGATGGCCGACATAGGTGGTCTCAGGCCCGCCGAGCGTGCGCATCACTGCCGGCTCGAAGGGCAGGACGGCGAGCACATGATCGACGTAGCCGAGCATGCGCGTGGCGCGATATTCCTTCCAGGCCCAAACGCTCGGACAGACGTAATTGACAACAGGCAGATCGGGCAGCGCGGTGCGGACACGCTTGGCGACACGATGGGTGAAATCCGGGCTATCGATGATGAGAAGTATATCAGGCCTTGCGGCAATGATGGCAGCCGTCGTCTGGCGGATCAGGGTATAGAGCTTCGGCAGCCGGCTCAGCACCTGGGTGATGCCCATGATCGACAGCTCGGAGAAATCGAACAGAGATCGCAAGCCTTCCGCCTGCAGCCCCTCGCCGCCGACGCCGACGAGTTCCAACGGTCCGCTATGAATCCGCTTAAGGGCGGCGATGAGATCTGCTCCAAGCAGATCCCCCGACACCTCGCCGGCAATGACGGCGATCTTCAGCGGCGCCCCGTTCATTCGAGCCCCCATGACGGCAGGCCGCGATCGATGCCGCAGACGAAAAGCCCGGCCTCATCGGCGGCTTTGATGACGGCGGCGCGATCGAGCACCAGCGAGCGGCCGGCCTCGACGGCGACGCCGGCAAGGCCGGCTTTCCTCGCGTTCAAGACCGTGGAAACGCCGATCGCCGGCAGGTCTGCACGGATATCCTGTTGCGGCTTGCAGAGCTTGACAAGCGCGCCGCGGCGGCGCGGCGAGATGCGCCCGGCGGCTCTGAGACCCGCGACACGCTCCAGCATCTCGTCCGTGCCCTCAAGACCCTCCAGCGCGACGATACGCCCGCCGATGGCGACGGCGCCCTGGCCGACATCGAGCCGGCCGAGCATTTCGGCGGCTTCCGCCGCGCGGTTGATATCGCGCCGGTCTTCTTCGCCCGGTATCGCCGTGCCGAGCGGGCCGACGGCGGCAAGAAGGTCGGGGGCGATCTCATGGGCACCGACGACGCGCCGGCCGTTTCCCTCGATCAGCCGGATCACCATCTGCAGCACCGTATCGTCGCCGCCGGACAGCAAGGTGCGGATCGCGGCCGGCATCTTCATCAGAGTGCGCAGCGTCGGGCGCACCTCGCGCCATTCCGGCCGGCGCCGCACGCTGCCGGACATGACGACACGGCCGATGCCGTAGCGGTTCAAGAGGCCCTCGAGAGCTGCAAAATCGCCGATACCGATGACGGCATGGTCATACCCTTCCCAGCGCCGGTCGCTTTCGTCCTTCAGCGCGACGATGACGGGATTTTCGCCCGCCGCTCGCGCGGCTTCGGCGACATAGGAAGGCAGAAGGCCGCCGCCGGCGATGATCGCCAGCCGGCCCGCAGCGGTGTCGCCGGATAAAGTCACGGACTAGCCCTTCTGTCCCCGGGTCGGCGAGGACAAGGCGCGGTCGCTGTCAGCGGCGATGAAATCGAGGATGTGGACCACCTGCTCGCAATCGGCATATTCTTCGCGGATGGCGGCGGCGTTTTCGCGGACCGAGCCCGTTCCTTCGAAGATCGACTTGTAGGCGCGGCGCACTCTATGAATGACGGCGCGGTCGACACCGGCGCGCGTCATGCCGACGACGTTGAGGCCGCTCAGCAGCCCGGGATTGCCGTTCAGCATGCCGTAGGGAATCACGTCGTAGCTCACTGCCGAGAGCCCGCCGACGAAGGCCTGACGGCCGACGCGGGTGAACTGGTGAACGGCCGAGCCACCACCCAGGATGACGCGATCCTCGATGACGACATGACCGGCGAGCATGACGTTGTTCGACATGATCACGTGATTGCCGACCCGGCAGTCATGCGCGACATGGGAATTGGCAAGGAAGAGGTTGTTGTCGCCGACGATCGTCTGGCCGCCGAAATCGGCCGTGCCGGTGTTCATCGTCACGCCTTCGCGGATCGTGCAGTTGGCGCCGACCGTCAGCGTCGTTTCCTCGCCGCCGTGATGCACGCTCTGCGGATCGCCGCCGACGACCGCCATCGGGAAGATGCGCGTGCCCTTGCCGATCACAGTGCGGCCGGTAACGACCGCATGCGACAAAAGCTCGACATTCGCATGCAGGACGACGTGCGACCCAACATGGCAGAAGGGACCGATCTTGACGCCCTCACCGATAACAGCACCGTCTTCGACGGCGGCCATCGGATGAATGCGGGCGCTTTCGGCGATAGTGCTCATGCCTGATCCTTACGAACGATCATCGCGCCGATATCGGCTTCGGCGACAAGCGCGCCGTCGACCTTGGCATCGCAATGGAATTTCCAGATATTGCCGCGCTGCTTGTGCTTCTTGACATGGAATTCAACACGATCGCCGGGTACGACGGGCTTGCGGAAGCGCGCATTCTCGATGGTCATGAAATAAACGAGGTTGCCGGGCTGGCCATCCTTCTTGGCACAGATCGCACCCGCGGTCTGGGCCATGCCCTCGATCAAGAGAACGCCGGGCATGATCGGAGATTCCGGAAAATGGCCAGTGAAATGCGGTTCGTTCACGGTGACGTTCTTGATGCCAATCGCTGTGTTGTCGCCGTCGATCTCGATGATCCTGTCGACCATGAGAAACGGGTAGCGATGCGGCAGCAGTTTCATGATCTCGATGATGTCAGCCGAAGAAAGCGTTGTCGTGGCTTCCTCAGTCATTTTGCTCGCCTCCAGGTTTCTTCCCGCGCACTCTCGTCTTGGACATCATTTGCGCGACATCTCTCAGATAGTCATTTAGCGGACGCGCAGGTGTGCCACCATATTGTCCGCCGGCGGCAAGATCGGTCATGATACCGCTTTGGGCGGCGATCTGCACGCCGTCGCCGATCGTCACGTGCCCCTTGATGCCGACCTGGCCGCCGATCTGCACGCCATTGCCGATCTTCGCGCTACCGGCGATGCCGACCTGCGCAACGACGGCGCAATGGCGGCCGATCTGAACGTTGTGGCCAATCTGGACCTGGTTGTCGATCTTGGTGCCCTCGCCGATCACCGTATCGTCCATGGCGCCGCGGTCGATCGTGGTGTTTGCGCCAATCTCGACATTGTCCTGAATGATCACCCGGCCGATCTGGACGATCTTGATCATGCCGCGAGGACCCGGCGCGTAGCCGAAACCATCCTGGCCGATGCGGACGCCGTTGTGGATGATGACGCCATTGCCGAGCAGTGCACAGAGAATGCTCGCACCGGCCGCAATCGAACAATCCCGGCCGATCTTGACGCCCGGACCGATGATGCTCTGCGCGCCAATGCGCGTCCCCTCGCCGATCTCGGCATGCGCACCGATGACGGCCATCGGCTCGACGATCACACCTTTTTCGAGTTTGGCGCTCGGATCGATCACCGCGCTTGGCGCGATCTCGCCTTCACCTGGCGAAAAGGTGACCGGGCGCAAGGCTGCGGGATAAAGCAGGCCGCCCGCCATCGCGAAGGCCGCATGCGGATTGGACGACAGAATGACCGGGATATGCTGAGGTACGAGATCAGCAAGCGCCTTGTCGCAGATCACCACCGAGGCTTCGCATGTCGCCAGCTCATCGCGGCTGCGGCGCGACAGGATATAACAGACATCGCCTGCCCGTGCCCGGCTGATGGGGGCAACGGACCTGACAATAACACCGGCATGGTCGGAATTGACAAGTTCCGCCCCAAGAAACTCTGCCAGCTCAGCGAGCTTCAGACCTTCATGGGGCAGAAAGAAAACGTTTTGCTCCATCGGCAATGCTCCAGAACGGAATTGAGTCTTACAGTTCCGGACTGCCGATATCAGAATTGGTTGTTGATGCCAAACTTGAAGTTCTGCGTCTTGTCGAAGTCTTCCTTGAGGACCGGGATCGCGTAATCCAGACGCAACGCACCGAAGGGAGACTGCCAGACGACACCGACACCGACGGAAGCGCGCAGGGAGGCGTCTTCGCCTTCGATGCCGTCGCCCCTCAGGTCAACGTCGTTGCCGAACAACGTGCCGGCGTCGGCGAAGACCGCGCCGCGCAGGTTGAAGTCACGCGGGAAGCCGGGCATCGGGAAGGTCGCTTCGGCCGATGCTGTGAAATAAGTGGTACCGCCCAGCGGATCGTCGTTGGTACCGGAAACGCGCGGGCCGATACCCTTGTTTTCGAAGCCACGAATGTCACCGTTGGTCAGCGTGAACTGGTCGAAGACGTTCAGATGGTCGCCAAAGCCGATGACATAACCCGCCGAAGCCGAGACCGAACCGATGATATCGGCATCGTCGGCGAGCAGACGGTAGTAACGAGCCTTGCCGTAGATCTTGTAGAACTGCGAGTCACCGCCGAGACCGGCAATTTCCTGCGTCGCCGTCGCATAGATGCCTTCGCGTGGCAGGACCGTGTCGTCAAGCGTGTTGTAGGTCAGCGTCTGCGAGACGGAAGAACGTGTCCACGGGCTGTCCTCTACCAGGTGCTGATACGGAGCAGACAGATCGGAAAGATCGCTGTTATCAGCGTCATACTTCATCTGCTTGTAGTTATAACGGAAGGTCGTCGCCAGATCCTCGGTAATCGGCGCGGTGACGCGCAGGACGACACTGGTTTCCTCGTAATCGTAGTTGTCATTGCTCGACGTTTCGCTGCGGTTGACGTCGAATCCTGCCGCCAAACGGTAGCCAAGGAAATAAGGCTCGGTGAAGCTGACGCCGTAGGCGCGCGAGCCTTCCTGACCGCCGCCGGCCGAGATGCGGATATACTGGCCGCGGCCGAGGAAGTTCTTTTCCTCGATCGAGGCTTCGAGCAGCAGGCCGTCGCCGCCGGCGGCATAACCCGCACCGACACCGAACGAACCGGTCGACTGATCCTGCACATCGACAACCACCACGACCCGGTCCGGGGAGCTGCCCGGCTGGGTGGAGATGTTGACTGAGGAGAAATAGCCGAGCGCTTCGAGGCGACGCTTGGCCTTGGTGATCATCTGCTGATTGAAGGCGTCGCCTTCGCTCATGTCGAATTCACGGCGGATGACGTAGTCGCGCGTGCGGCTGTTGCCGCGAATCTCGATGCGCTCGACATAGGCGCGCTCGCCCTGGTCGACCAGATATTCGACACCGATCGTGTTGTTGTTGAGGTCGCGGTTACCGCGCGGCGTGACGCGCGCAAAGGGATAACCGGCAGACGCCACCTGATCGGAGATCGCCTCGATCGACTTCTGCACTTCCTTGGCGTTGTAGACCTGGCCTTCGCGAGTGCGTACGAGCGGCTGCAACTGGTCGGAGCCGACGCCTTCGACGGTCGACTGGACGGTCACTGGTCCGAAGTCGTAACGCTGGCCTTCCTCGATGTTGAAGGTGAGCGTGTACTTGTTGGTCGCGTCGTCGAAGGCGGCATCGGAAGAAACGATGCGCATGTCGGCGTAGCCGCGATTGTAATAGAACTGGCGCAGCGCTTCTTCGTCGGCGTGGAGCTTGTCTTCGTTATAGACGTCCTTGCGTGTCAGGAACGACAGGAAGTTCGAACGCTTGGTGTTGATGACGGCAGCCAGGCGGCCGGCGCTGTAGGCATTGTTGCCGACGAAGTTGATCGAATCGATCTTGGTGCGATCACCTTCGTTGATGACGAAGGCGAGGTTGACGCGGCCTTCGCCGAGCGGCACCACCTGCGTCGTGACTTCAACCTCGCTGCGGCCGGTGGCAGCGTAAGCTTCCTTGATCGACTGAATGTCGGATTGGATCTGGGTGTCGCTGTAGGGACCAGCAGCGTGGGTCTGGACGATCGTCGCGAGCTTGTCGTCCTTGATCTTGCGGTTGCCGTTGAAGACGACCTGATTGACGAGCTGGGCTTCCTGAACGTTGACGACGAGCGTGCTTCCGGAGACCGAGATCTTGACGTCAGAGAAGTAACCCGTCCCGTAGAGCTGCTTGACCGATGCATCGATATCGCTGTTCGAAAAACTCTTTCCAGGAGCGATGGTGAGGTTCGACCGAACGGCTTCCGCGCCGACACGGCTTGCGCCGCGCACATCGATGCGCTGGATAACCGCGGCCTCAGCGGCCGTAGCGGAAACGAACGTCAAAGCACCTGCGCCCGAAGCAACAACACTAGCAGACAGCGCAACCGCCGATACTGCGTTCAAAAACTTTGAACCAGCCTTCATTTCACCCATTACCTTTTGTTTCCCTCGTCCCCGGTTCCAGGAGAACCCGATTCCGGTCACGTGTGTCGTTTTACCCGCTTTTGACATACAAGCAAGGCAGGTCGTTAATTTCTGTTTACTTCATTTGCAAGCGTGACCCATTCGCCACTACAGCCTTGAAACATCGTAAATAAATAGTAATTACCCTCGCCTTGCTCGTTTACCCTCTCAGCGAGCCAATATCGTTCCAGGTCGTGAAAACCATCAATGTCAGTATCATCGCCAGGCCGATGCGAAAGGCAATTTCCTGGGCCGAAGAGCCCAGCGGTTTCCCCCTCACCGCTTCCACCGCATAGAACATCAGGTGGCCGCCATCAAGTACCGGAACCGGCATCAGGTTAAGCAATCCTATCGAAACAGAAAGCACCGCCGCAAGCTGCAACACCGCGCCTATCCCAAGCGACGCCATCTGGCCCGAAGCTTGCGCCACGCGGATCGGCCCACCCAATTGATCGGCGCGCATCGTTCCGCTGAAGATGTTGGCGATATATTTGAAGGTGCCGGTAACGATATCCCGGGTCTGGAGCACAGCCTCACGCAGCGCCTGCAGCGGCGTATAGGTCTGCAGGCGGAAATTGCCGGCCTGCTGGTTGGTGACGATGCCGATCTGGCCGACCTCAGCCTTGTTGCCGAACTGGTCAGTCATGTCGACGCGTTGCGGCACCATCGGCAGATCGAGCTTCTGCCCACCACGCTCGATGGTCACGACGATCTTCTGGCTCGGACGGATGCTGACATAGCGGCGCACGTCGTCGAAGGTCTCAACCTTGCCGCCATCGATGGCGACCAATAGATCGCCTGGAAGCACGCCAGCGGCAGCCGCGGCGCCATCAGGCTTGACCTCGGCAACGACAGGATCTGCGATCGTGCGGCCATAGACCGAGAAAAGAATGGTGAAGATGGCGATCGCCAGCAGAAAATTGGCGATCGGGCCAGCCGCGACGGTTGCAGCGCGTTTCCACAGCTTGGCGCCAGCAAAGGAGCGCGCCCTGTCTTCCTCGGACATGGCGGCGATCTTGTCGGTGTCGGGCTTGCTCGAGGCATCCTCGTCGCCGAAGAACCGGACGTAGCCGCCAAGCGGGATCGCCGCGATCTTCCAACGCGTTCCGTGGCGATCGGTGAAGCCGAATATCTCCGGACCGAAGCCAACGGAAAAGGCAAGGATGCGAATGCCGCTCCAACGCCCGACGAGGTAATGGCCCATCTCATGCACGAAGACGAGCAGAGACAGCACGAGGATGAAGGTAACGATATTCCCCATCAAAAATGCGTATATGCCGCTCAGCGTTTCCATGAGTGCCTTCCGTCAGACTGCCGCGTTGTCAGAGTCCGAACAATGCCGCGCCAAGCGACGTCATTCCGGTCCCCTTTATCAGGGAAAAAAGCCCTGCAAGCAAGAACGCCGAAAAACAGGCAAAAATCAGTCCGTCGACACGGTCCATGACGCCGCCATGGCCCGGAATGAGACGGCTGGAATCCTTGACGCCGAATCTCCGCTTGATGAACGATTCGAAAAGATCGCCGGACTGGCTGCAAATGGAGAGAACAAGCGCTGCGAAGGCGGCGATGATTTCAGCGCCCGGAAGGAGAAAATGGATGAGAACGACGCCGGCTGCGACCGCCGAAACGGCGCCGCCGATTGCGCCGGACCAGGTCTTTCCCGGCGAGATCGAAGGAGCAAGCTTCGGTCCTCCGAGCGCCCGGCCGACGAAATAGGCAAGGATATCGGTCGCCCAGACGACGGCAAAAACGAAGAGCATGGCGTAAAGGCCAAGCCGGTCATCGCTTCTGATCGCGGCAAGCGTCAGGCCGGTGACGCCGGCATAAAACAGGCCCACTGGCAACCAGCGGCTCGTACCATGCAGGATGACCAGGGCTATGCCGACGGCGGTGACGCCGGCCAACATGCCGGCGGCGAATTCGAAATTGCCGACAAGCACGAGGAAGGCGACCGCCGCCTCACCGATCCAGCCGACGGCATTGACGATCCAATCCCGCGCGATTCCGGTGATCTTCGACCATTCATAGTAGATCAGCAGGCCAATGGCGACCGCCAGGATACGGAAGGCAAGGCCGCCATACCAGGTGGCGGCAAGAACGATGGCCGCAAGAATCAATCCTGAAACGATGCGGAGCTTCAGTTCCCTCTGCATCAGGTGCCGACCGCAGCCGCCTGCGACGACAGGCCGCCGAAGCGCCGGTCGCGAGAGGCGAATTTCTCGAGCGCCGAGCGGAAGATCTCAGGGCTGAAATCCGGCCAGTATTCCGGAAGGAAGATGAATTCCGAATAGGCGGCCTGCCACAGGAGGAAGTTGGAAAGCCGCTCTTCGCCGCTGGTGCGAATAATAAGATCCGGGTCGGGGATACCCGCGGTATCGAGGCGGGCGTTAATCAGCGCGGGTGTAATATCCTGCGCCCTCAGGCGGCCGTCCTCGACATCCCTGGCGAGGCTCACCACGGCGCGGGCGATCTCGTCGCGCGAGCCATAGTTGAAGGCGATGACGAGCGTCAGTGACGTGTTGTCCTTGGTCGTCTCCTCCGCCTCCAGAAGCAGGCCGAGAATATCGCTGCGCAGGCTGTGGCGGTCGCCGATCACCTTGATCCGCACGTTCTGGCGGTGGAGCTCGGCGAGGTCGCGCCGGATGAAAGCCTTGAGCAGGCCGAGCAGATCGGAGACCTCGGCTTCTGGCCGGCGCCAGTTCTCCGAGGAGAAGGCAAAGAGGGTCAGATATTTTATGCCGGCCGCACCGGCGGCGCGTACTGTCTCGCGCACCGCCTCGACGCCCTTGCGATGGCCCATCGTGCGCGGCAGACCACGCTGCTTGGCCCAACGGCCATTGCCGTCCATGATGATGGCAACATGCTCTGGCACAGTCACAAATATAGATTCCGACATTTCCCGTCCGGTCTTTCCAGGCAAAGGCACAGATCCACTAGACCTGCATGATTTCCTTTTCCTTCTCGCCAAGCAAGCGGTCGATTTCGGAAATCGTCTCGTCCGTCATCTTCTGTACACGTTCCGACTGCGCCCGGCTCTCGTCCTGGCCGATGACGCCGTCCTTTTCGGCTTTCTTCAAGCCGTCCATGCCGTCGCGGCGGACATGGCGAATCGCCACCTTGCTCTTTTCGGCATAGTCGTGCGCCACCTTGACGAGCGATTTGCGGCGCTCCTCGTTCAGTTCCGGCAGCGGAATGCGCAGGTTCTGGCCGTCGACGATCGGGTTGAGGCCGAGATTGGATTCGCGGATGCCGCGCTCGACAGCACTGACCATCGATTTGTCCCAGACGGAAACCGACAGCATGCGCGGTTCGGGCACGGTGATGTTGGCGACCTGGTTCAGCGGCATGCGGGAACCATAGGCCTCGATCGTCACCGGGTCGAGGATGTTGGCCGAAGCACGGCCGGTGCGCAGCGATGCGATGTCGCTCTTAAATGCGGAAATGGCGCCGTCCATGCGGCGCTTCAGTTCCTTGATATCGATACCTTCACTCATGTCGATGCTCCCGTCTGGCGAGGGCTGCGCCGAAACCGCGGCGCAGCTTTATCAGTTGTCGGAGACGATGGTCTTGAGGCCACCGCCCGTCAAGATTTCAGCAAAACCACCCTTCTCGTGGATCGAGAAGACGATGATCGGAATGGAATTTTCCCTGGCGAGCGCCACGGCGGCAACGTCCATCACCGCAAGCCCCCTGTCCAGCACTTCCTGGTGCGTCAAGCGGTCGAGGCGAGTCGCATCGGGATATTTCTTCGGGTCGGCGGTGTAGATGCCGTCCACCTGCGTACCCTTGAAGATCGCTTCCGCGCCCATTTCGGCGGCGCGAAGTGCTGCGGCGGAATCGGTGGTGAAGAAGGGGTTGCCGGTGCCACCGGCAAAGATCACCACGCGTCCCATCGACAGATGATAAAGGGTTGCGCGCTGCGAAAAGCTCTCGCAGATCTCGGGCATGGAGATGGCCGAAAGCACCACCGTATCGATGTTCAGCTTGCGCAGCGAGGTCGCCAGCGCCAGCGCGTTGATGATGGTGCCGAGCATGCCCATATGGTCGCCGGTGACCCGGTCGCCGCCCTTGGACGCCACCGCGACACCGCGGAAGATATTGCCGCCACCGACGACGACGCCGACTTCCACGCCCATATGCCGTGCCTCGGCTATGTCGGATGCAATGCGGTCCGCCACCGTCACATCGATCCCGAAACCCTGGCCACCCATGAGCGCTTCGCCGGAAGCCTTGAGTAGAACGCGTTTATAGACAGGCTCTAAAGACATCTTGGCTCCTCGTAAATTGCCGTGAATGCCCGATACACGAAGGGCACCGCGTTGTCACGCGATGCCCTTCGTGTTTTCCCAATTATGACTGGAAGATCAACCCTTGACGGCAGCCGCAACTTCGGCCGCGAAGTCGGTTTCTTCCTTCTCGACGCCTTCGCCGAGCAGCAGACGGGCCATGCCGGCAACTTCGATCGGCGCGCCGACGGCCTTTTCAGCTTCCTTGATGGCGGCAGCAACCGTCAGGTCCGGATTGATGACGAAAGCCTGCGAGAGAAGAGCGACTTCCTCGAAGAACTTGCGCATGCGGCCTTCGACCATCTTTTCGATGATGTTGTCAGGCTTGCCGGAAGCGCGCGACTGCTCGATGAAGACGTTGCGCTCGCGCTCGGCGACGGCGGCATCGACTTCTTCCGGGCGGATCGCCAGCGGCGCGGTCGCCGCGATGTGCATGGCGACCTGACGGCCGATGGCGTTCAGGGCTTCCTTGTCGCCGGTCGACTTCAGCGCCACGAGAACGCCGAGCTTGCCGAGGCCGTCGGAAACAGCATTGTGGATATAAGTGGCGACGACGCCGTCCTCGACCGAGAGAGCGGTCGAACGGCGCAGGTTCATGTTCTCGCCGATCGTGGCGATCGCATCCTTGATCGTGTCGGAAACGGACTTGCCGGATGCCGGGTAGGTCGCAGCGGCAACGGCGTCGACCGTGCCGTCGGTCGAGACGGCGACCTTGGCGATGCCGCGGACGAGTTCCTGGAAGGCATCGTTACGGGCGACGAAGTCGGTTTCGGAATTGACTTCGACGACGACGGCCTTGGTGCCCTGGCTCGAAACGCCGATGAGGCCTTCGGCAGCGGTGCGGCCGGACTTCTTGTCGGCCTTGGCGATGCCCTTGGCGCGCAGCCAGTCGATCGCCGCTTCCATGTCGCCACCGGTTTCAGCAAGAGCCTTCTTGCAGTCCATCATGCCTGCGCCGGTCTTTTCGCGCAGTTCCTTCACCATTGCAGCCGTAATCTCGCTCATTAGCTTCCTCTTGTCGGTTCATACGGTGGGCCGTAAAGCGCGGCTCAGCACCGGATTGAGGCACGAAATGTACCTGTATGTATGACAGCGTGATGAAGACGCGCCATAACGAAACTTCTCTGGCGAAGAGCCTGATGCCTTCGCCCTGAAACAGGCAAGGCCGCCGAACTTCGATGAGTCGCGAGCGGCCTTTCCCAGTCTCTGTAAGCTTTGGCGGATCTTTGGATCCGCCCGCTTTCATCAGCCTTCGGCTGCTTCCTCGAGAGCCGGTTCGACCGGAAGTTCGGAGGATGCGCCGAGATCGCGGCCGGAAGAGCCCTGCTGACGGGCGATGCCGTCGATGGCGGCGCGGGAGATCAGCTCGCAGTAAAGAGCGATCGCGCGCGATGCGTCGTCGTTACCCGGGATCGGATAGTCGATCAGGTCCGGATCGCAGTTCGAATCGATGATGGCGACAACCGGGATGCCGAGGCGCTTGGCTTCGTCGATCGCGATCTTTTCCTTGTTGGTGTCGATGATGAACATCAGGTCAGGCGTGCCGCCCATATCGCGGATACCGCCGAGGGCCTTGTCGAGCTTTTCACGCTCGCGCTCGAGGTTCAGGCGTTCCTTCTTGGTGAAGCCCTGGGCTTCGCCGTTCAGGATCTCGTCGAGCTTGCGCAGGCGCTGGATCGAGTTGGAGATCGTCTTCCAGTTCGTCATCATGCCGCCGAGCCAGCGCGAGTTGACGTAGTACTGGGCCGAGCGCTTGGCGCTGTCGGCAATGATCTCAGACGCCTGGCGCTTGGTGCCGACGAAGAGAACGCGGCCGCCGCGGGCAACGGTGTCGCTGACGACCTGAAGGGCGCGCGACAGCATCGGAACGGTCTGGGCCAGATCGATGATGTGAATGTTGTTGCGATCGCCGAAGATGTACGGCTTCATCTTCGGGTTCCAGCGATGCGTCTGGTGGCCGAAGTGGACGCCTGCTTCAAGAAGCTGGCGCATAGAAAAATCAGGCAATGCCATGCCTTGTTACTCCTTTTCCGGTTGAACCTCCGCAAGGCGAACAGCACCCTCTTCGAGGATGCCACCGGGCGGAACAGCCCGGATTTCTCCCGGACGATCCCATGCCTTACGTGTGGAATGCCGGTGCCCATACATTCGATTTGGCGCAAAAGCAAGGCTTATGCCGAAAAAACCTGGCGGCTCAGCTTGCCAGCGTCGGCAGCAGCGACAGCATGACGCCTGCATTCGGCATCGGCAGGATGGCATCGACCTCGGCCGGCAACAGGATCGCACCGACCCGAAAACCAGGACGACAGACGCGACTCAGTCATCGCTGATCGCCGAACCATAGTGAATTTTACGATACAGTTTTATGACAGGCGAGATCTCGTCGCCTACTTGCAAACCTCGGCCTTGCGGTCGAGCAGCTCCAGCTTGGCGAGCTTGCCGGTCAGGACGAAATCGCCGTAATCCATCGTCAGGTCGCGGGTGATGCCGTTCTCATAGAGCTTGAAAGACATGCGGTAGACCGGCAAAGCATCGGATTTCGCATTCTCGTTGAAATAGGCGATCGTCACCGGCCAGAAGGCCGTCTTCGAGAAGGCGCCGGCATTGCCGGCATCGGCTTCCTCGGCGATCGGCGTCTCCTGCTTGCCGACGATCGTCGTCGTCGCCAGCGACTTGTCGCCGTCGTCGGAACCATCGAAGACGCGCGCCTCGAAGAAACGCTTGCCGTCCTTGGCATGCTGGATCACATCGAGCATATGTTCAGTGGGAAAACGGCTTTCAGCAAGCTGCAGTTCACGGTTCGCCGGCTGCTTGAGATCGACCTTGACACCATCCGGCTGGTCCTGCGCCGCCCCGTTGACCTCCTTGTCGAGCTGCTCGTCGGTGAAGGATTTGGTGTCGAAGGTGAACTTGCCGTCCTTCAGGTTCTCGAAGGTCTTCGTCTGCTGGTCGCTGACACGCACGCTGTCGCCGGTGTCGATCTGTGTCACGAAGCGGAAATTGGTGGTGAAGCCCTGGCAATAGCTGCCGTCGAACTCATAGACCATGCGACCATACATGCCGGCGATGCCAGAGCGGTCCGAGGCGTCCTTCAGTTCCAGATCGTAGACGGCGCGATGTGCGACGAGGCCGGTCGCGATCGCAGCGCTAACCGCGGGCGCAGCCGCCCATGCATTGGCGGAAACGCTGGCGAGAAGCAGAGCGACAAGACTCGATCGGAACATTCATTAACTCCTGTTGGACTCGGTCGCGATGTTATAAGAACGCTTTCGGCCAAATCGAGGCTCGAAACTGTCATATTAAAGATTCTAGTCTTGATGCATAATTTTTGAAGAATTGACAACAAAAGCGGAGACGAAAATGTCCGATGAAATTGCAGCGCGCCTGATTGAGATGGGGATAACCCTGCCCCAAGCCGCAGCACCTGCTGCAAATTACGTTCCCTATGTGATCAGCGGCAATCTTCTCTACATCTCCGGCCAGCTGCCGCTCGAAGGCGGCAAGGTCACTGTCTCGGGCCATCTCGGCAAGACCGTCGACGTTGCAACGGGCCAGCGCGGCGCAGAACTCTGCGCCATCAACATCCTTGCCCAGGCAAAGGCGGCACTTGGCGGCGATCTCGGCCGTATCCGGCGCGTCATCAAGCTGAACGGCTTCGTCGCCTCGGCGCCCGAGTTCGTCGAGCAGCATCTCGTCATCAACGGCGCTTCGAACCTGATTGCCGGCGTGCTTGGCGAAGCCGGCAAACATGCGCGTGCCGCTGTCGGCATGGCGGCCTTGCCGCTGAATGCCGCCGTCGAGATAGACGCTATCATGGAAATCGCAGAATGACCAATGTTGCCTGGATCAGAGACCTGCCGGTCGCCCATCGCGGCTATCACGATCTCAACACGCATGTCTGGGAAAACACGCTTTCCGCCTTCTCGCGCGCCGTCGAAGCGGGGTTTGCGATCGAATGCGACCTGCACTACGCCTCCGACGGCGTACCGGTCATCTTTCATGACGAGGACCTGCAGCGCCTATGCAACCTCCACGGCGACATCCGCGAGCGCACGTCCCGGGAACTCGGACTGATCGCCATCGGCGGCACCAGCGACAAGGTGCCGACGCTGCGCCAGCTCCTCGATCTCGTCAAGGGCAAGGTGCCGCTGGTGCTAGAACTCAAGGGGCGGGAGGCCGATGACGAAGGTTTCGCCGAAGCCGTGCTCGAGGTGCTCGAAGGCTATGAGGGCAAGGTGGCGCTGATGAGTTTTGACCACTGGCTGCTGCGCGATCTGAAGGCGCTTGGCGCACCTTACCCGCTCGGGCTGACGGCCGACGGCAACACGCCGGAGGCGTTCAAGACGCATGCGAAGGCGATGGAGATCGGTCTCGATTTCATCTCCTATCATTATGGCGATCTGCCGAACGCCTTTATCACCAGCGAACGCGAAAAGGGCATTCCTGTCATCACCTGGACGGTGCGTGACGAAGCGGCGCGCCGGCTTACATTCGCAAACGCAGACCAGATGACCTTCGAAGGCTTCGATCCGCGTGTGGCTGCTTGACGCTCGCTTTTTGGCCAAGATCATGCGCAGACTGAGACAGAGCCGAAACCATCCTCCCACAGGCTTCGCATTTGTCCGATGACTGACGAACTATCCATTCGCGTCGAACGCTCCTTCACCGCGATTTCCCCGGAGAGCTGGGCCAAGCTTTCCGGAGCGTCGAAGACCTGCGCTACGATTGCCTACAACCCTTTCGTTTCACACGCTTTTCTATCGTCGCTGGAGGAATCCGGCTCGGCCGACGCAGAGACGGGATGGCTCGGCCACCATCTGCTGCTCGAGACCGATCGCGGCGAGTTGATCGGTGCCCTGCCCGGCTATCTCAAGAACCACAGCCAGGGCGAATATGTCTTCGACCATGGCTGGGCCGACGCCTTCGAGCGGGCCGGCGGGCGTTATTATCCGAAACTTCAGTGCTCGATCCCGTTCACGCCGGCGACAGGCCCGCGTCTTCTTGTCGCCGAGGGGCTGCAGCGGCTGCCGATCCAGAGCGCGATCGCCGAAAGCCTGAAGGAGGTGGTGCGGCGGCTCGGCATCTCCTCGGCCCACATCACCTTCGTGCCGGACGAAGAGATCGGCGTCTTCGAGATGGACGGCTATCTGCACCGCACCGATCAGCAGTTCCATTTCATCAATGACGGCTATGCCAATCACGAGGAATTTCTCGAAACGCTTGCCTCGCGCAAACGCAAGGCGTTACGCAAGGAGCGCCGCGCCGCCCTCGAAAACGGTATCAGCATCGACTGGCTGACCGGCCGCGACCTGACGGAACGCATCTGGGACCAGTTCTTCAAATTCTATATGGATACTGGCGGGCGCAAGTGGGGCCGGCCCTACCTCACCCGTAAGTTCTACTCGCTGATTGGCGAGCGCATGGCCGACGACATCCTGCTCGTCATGGCCAGGCGCGACGGGCGCTATATCGCCGGCGCGATCAACTTCATCGGCGGCGATACACTCTACGGCCGTCACTGGGGCTGCATCGAGGACCATCCCTTCCTGCATTTCGAGGTCTGCTATCACCAGGCGATCGACTTCGCCCTTTCGAAAGGGTTGAAACGGGTAGAGGCCGGAGCGCAAGGCGAACACAAGCTCGCCCGCGGCTATCTGCCGGTGACGACGCATTCCGCCCATTATGTCGCTCATGCCGGCCTTCGCCGGGCGATCGGCGACTATCTCGCGCGCGAGCGCGCCGATGTCGAACAGATGAGCGAATTGCTGACCGAGCACAGTCCTTTCCGCAAGGGCGAACGTCTGCAGGAGGATTGACGCCGCCGCACCGGCCGCGCTACCCGCTCAACGACGCATATTCCTTAAATCGGAATCGATTTAAGGATAAAACTATGCAGCAATTCAAAGTGCTACAGCGTCCTTGGCGCGTTTGAAAAGACGCACGGCGCTGTGAAAAACGAGGAGATTTCGTGATGACCAGCCCGGCCGCTTATGACGACAACAACATCTTCGCCAAGATCCTCCGCGGCGAAATCCCCTCGCACCGGGTTTACGAGGACGAGCATACTATCGCCTTCATGGATGTGATGCCGCAGGCGCCGGGCCATGTGCTCGTCCTTCCCAAGGCGCCGTCCCGCAATCTCCTCGATGCCGATCCAGCCACCCTCACCCATGCGATATCAGTCGTCCAGAAGGTCGCCAATGCGGTCAAGGACGTCTTCGACGCCGATGGCGTGTTCATCGCCCAGTTCAACGAACCGGCGGCCGGGCAAACGGTGTTCCATCTGCATTTCCACGTCATCCCAAGGCATGAGGGCGTGGCTCTCAAGCCGCATTCCGGCAAGATGGAGGACGGCGCCGTGCTCGCCGCCAATGCCGAAAAGATCAGGGCAGCGCTGGCGTAACCGGTCCCTGCCGATGCCTGAAAACGAAAAGGCCGCTGAGAACGCGGCCTTTTCCAATTCGGTGACGGTATCTTACTTCTTGCGTGGAACCTTCGGAACCGCGCTTCCCTTTTTCGGGGCGTCGCGGACCTCAGGCTCGGCCTGCGGCACTGCTTTGGCGCGGGTCTTGCGGGCCGCCTTCGTCTTCAGCTCGCCGTCATCCCCATCATCGCCTTCGGGATGCACGACCTCGGCTTCGGGCTTCGGCTTGATCGGCGCCGTTTCCGAAATGGCTTCCAGCACGATGCCGGGCTTGCCATCTTCCTTCGGGCCGACGGTGACGTTGACGACGCCGCCCTTCTTCAGCTTGCCGAAGAGGATTTCGTTGGCGAGCGGCTTCTTGATCGTATCCTGAATGACGCGAGCAAGCGGGCGGGCGCCCATCTTCTCGTCGTAACCCTTTTCCGCCAGCCAGGCGATCGCATCCTCATGCAGGTCGAAGGTGACGTTCCTTTCGGAAAGCTGGGCCTCCAGCTGCATGATGAACTTCTGCACGACCTTGTGGATGACGGCCGTCGGCAACGCCGCGAAAGGAATGATCGCGTCGAGACGGTTGCGGAATTCCGGCGTGAACAGACGGGTCAGCGCTTCCTCGTCCTCGCCGGTGCGCTTGGACGAACCGAAGCCGATCGCCGCCTTGGCCATTTCGGATGCGCCCGCATTGGTCGTCATGATCAGGATGACGTTGCGGAAATCGATCTTCTTGCCGTTATGGTCGGTCAGCGTGCCGTGGTCCATGACCTGCAGCAGGATATTGTAGATGTCGGGATGCGCCTTCTCGATTTCGTCGAGCAGAACCACGCAATGCGGGTGCTGGTCGACGCCATCTGTGAGAAGGCCGCCCTGGTCGAAGCCGACATAGCCGGGAGGCGCCCCGAGCAGACGCGAAACCGTGTGCCGCTCCATATATTCCGACATGTCGAAGCGCAGGAGTTCGACGCCGAGCGACGATGCCAGCTGCTTTGCCACCTCGGTCTTGCCGACGCCAGTCGGACCGGAGAAGACATAGGCGCCGATCGGCTTGTTCGGCTCGCGAAGACCGGCACGCGCCAGCTTGATCGAGGTCGAAAGGGCTTCGATCGCGATATCCTGGCCGTAGACCACCGAACGCAGTTCCTGCTCGAGATTGGCGAGCACGGCCTCGTCGTCCTTGGAGACGGTCTTCGGCGGAATGCGCGCCATCGTGGCGACCGTCGCCTCGATCTCCTTTTCGGTGATCAGCTTGCGGCGCTTGGACGGCGGCAGCAGCATCTGGGCCGCACCGGTTTCGTCGATCACGTCGATCGCCTTGTCGGGCAGCTTGCGGTCGGAGATGTAGCGGGCCGACAGTTCGACGGCCGACTTGATGGCGTCGTTCGAATAACGCAGGTGGTGATACTCTTCGAAATAGGGCTTCAAGCCCTTCATGATCTCGATCGCATCATCGATCGACGGCTCGCTGACGTCGATCTTCTGGAAACGACGGACCAGCGCCCGGTCCTTCTCGAAGAACTGGCGGTATTCCTTGTAGGTGGTCGAACCGATGCAGCGAATCGCGCCCGATGACAGGGCCGGCTTCAGGAGGTTCGACGCATCCATTGCGCCGCCCGAGGTGGCGCCGGCGCCGATCACCGTGTGGATCTCGTCGATGAAGAGCACGGCGCCCGGATATTCTTCCAGTTCCTTGACGACCTGCTTCAAGCGCTCCTCGAAATCGCCGCGGTAGCGCGTGCCGGCCAGAAGCGTGCCCATGTCGAGCGAGAAGATCGTCGCATCGGCGAGCGCTTCCGGGACCTTGCCTTCGACGATGCGCTTGGCAAGGCCTTCGGCGATCGCCGTCTTGCCGACGCCGGGATCACCGACATAGAGCGGATTGTTCTTCGAACGGCGGCACAGGATCTGGATCGTGCGGCTCACCTCGGCGTGACGGCCGATCAGCGGATCGATCTTACCGCCCTTGGCCTTCTCGTTGAGATTGACGCAATAGGCCTTGAGCGCATCCTGCTGCTTCTTGGGGCCGCCCTCTTCCTCGCCGCCGCGCGCCGTCGGCTTGCTGCTTTCGGCTTCGTCTTCGGCGCCGCGCGGGGGACGCGCTTCGGAAACGCCCGGGCGCTTGCCGATGCCGTGGGAGATGTAGTTGACGGCATCGTAGCGGGTCATCTCCTGCTCCTGCAGGAAATAAGCGGCGTGGCTTTCGCGCTCGGCGAAGATCGCGACGAGCACGTTGGCCCCGGTCACCTCTTCGCGACCGGACGATTGCACGTGGATGACGGCACGCTGGATGACGCGCTGGAAGCCGGAGGTCGGCTTCGAATCCTCGTCATAACCGGTGATCAGGTTGGAAAGTTCGTTATCGACATATTCGACGAGCGTCTTGCGCAGCGCGTCGAGATCGACATTGCAGGCACCCATGACCGCGGCCGCATCGGCATCGTCGATCAGGGCAAGCAGCAGATGCTCGAGCGTCGCATATTCGTGGTGCCGCTCGTTGGCAAAGGTCAGTGCCTGATGGAGCGCCTTCTCTAAACTAGGCGAAAATGTTGGCACGTTCAGATCCTCACTTCTTTTCCATGACGCATTGCAGCGGATGCTGGTGCTGCCGGGCGAAGTCCATCACCTGGCTGACCTTCGTTTCCGCTACCTCGTATGTGAATATTCCGCATTCGCCGACGCCGTGGTTATGGACATGGAGCATGATGCGGGTGGCACTTTCACGATCCTTCTGAAAAAAACGCTCCAGAATATGGATGACGAATTCCATGGGAGTGTAGTCGTCATTCAAAAGCAGCACACGATAAAGATTGGGCTTCTTGGTCTTCGGCTTGGTGCGCGTGATGACCGAGGTTCGATTTGCGTTGTCCCCGTTCCTTTCGCTGTCGTTCTGCATCCGGATCGGCTTTGCGATCATTGTCATTTATTCCTCAAGCAATCCAGCGGAGCATGGGAGGGTGCTTTTCCCGCCGAATATCTGAAACACTAACTTAGTTCATAATAGGCTGATTTTAAGCCCCCTGTCAGACACTGCAATCAAGAAATGGCCGGCATGCACGGGAAAGACCAAAAAAGTCCCCGGCCGATCTCATGCGGGCGCTGCGGCGAAAGTGGAAACAAAAAGACCGGCTACAGATGCGTAGCCGGTCTTCTTTTTTCAATATGTAGCGCAGGTTGCGCCTTTTGAAATCAGTTCATGCAGCAGCAGACGTCGCCGCCGACACCGACTTGGCGGTCTTGACGACGGCAGCGGCGATCGGCGCTTCATAGGGCTTGTAGGCTGATTTGGCGAGATCGGCATACATCTCACCGAGCTTCGTCGTCTCGGAGACGAAGCCTTCAAAATACGCCTTGACGTAGCTCGTCTGCAGCTCGAAGGCAGCCTCAAAGCTCTTGACGCCGGCCAGCGTTTCGAAATGCGTCACCGCGTCCTGAAAGGATTTCTTCGAATATTCAGTGGCTTCTGCGGCGATTGCCTGAAAGCCCTTGGTCGTGTCGGAATAGGTTTTCAGGGCCGTGTCGACGGCTTCCTTGCTCTTCTTGTTGGCGTCTTCAAAGTTGAACATGAGCCATCCTCCGTTGGGCTGTTGATGGCGGCAGGGTAGCTGCAATGCACAAATAGTCAAGTAGTCTTGTGCGCCGCAAAACATCCATGAGTTGCATTACAATTATATAACAAAGCCCGCGCGCCGGGGCACGTACGTCTTTAACTGATTTTGCTAAAATATATCAGAATGCCGCAACCGGAAGTTTTGAAAAAATTCTCGTTCCGAATCGAAAAAACGAAAAAAGGACCGAACGGATCGCGCCGTTCGGTCCTTTTGAAGCTTTCGAGCGCGATCAGAGATCGACGTCGAGGATCGCCATCGAGAAGTTGTAGGAGCGGTCGCCGTCCTCGTCATCGATATAGACGACACCCAGAAATTCTTCGCCGAGATAGACTTCCGCAGAATCATCCTTGCGTGGACGCGCCTTGACGATCATCTGCGGATTGAACATGCGCTTGAAATAGGCGTCGAGCTTCTTGATTTCTTCTGGCTTCACTCTGTCATCTCCGTAAGCGGTCTTGATTGGCCGCTTCTTGCACAGGAAATGCAGCGGTGTAAAGGCAAGGTTGCCGTTTGCTCATGGCTCTCCCCGCTCGGATCCCGCCGACTTTTCCTATCCTTGTTTCCAACGGGCGCTCAGATATCGGCGCCGATCACCTGGTCCATATTGCGCGACGGCTCAGAACAACCGGCCTCACCAACGACCTTGGCCGGCACACCCGCGACTGTCTTTTTGGGCGGCACCGCCTTCAATACGACGGAGCCGGCGGCGACGCGCGAGCAATAGCCGATCTCGATATTGCCGAGGATCTTGGCACCGGCGCCGATCATGACGCCGGAGCCGATCTTCGGATGGCGGTCGGCGCCCTCCTTGCCGGTACCGCCGAGTGTGACGCCGTGCAGGATCGAGACGTTGTCGCCGATGACGGCCGTCTCGCCAACGACGAGGCCGGTGGCGTGGTCGAGGAAGATGCCCTTGCCGATACGGGCGGCCGGATTGATGTCGGTCTGGAAGACGCTGGAGGAGCGGCTTTGCAGATAGAGCGCAAAATCACGCCGGCCGCGGTTCAGCAGCCAATGGGCCAGACGATGTGTTTGCAGCGCATGGAAGCCCTTGAAATAAAGCACCGCCTCCATGAAGCGCAGGCATGCGGGATCGCGGTCATAGATCGCCTGGATATCGACGCGCAGGATGGAGCTCCAGTCAGGCCAGTCGAGGAGCATTTCCTCGAAGGTCTGGCGCAGCAGGTTCGCCTGCATGTCGGGGTGATCGAGACGTTCGCAGATGCGGTGGATGACGCATTCCTCGAGTGAATGGTAGTTGATCACCGTAGAATAGAGGAAGGCGGCGAGAACCGGGTCCCGTTCGGCGGCGAGCCGGGCTTCCTCACGCAGGCTGTCCCAGATGGGATCCATCACCTTCAGCGGATGGCCTGTGTCAAAAGCACGAATGTCAGTCTTTGCGACCATCGCCGCTCTCCTCGCTGCCAGCCGGAATGCCGTTTTCGGAATGCCAATATATAGAGGAAAACGCCAATAACATAAATGGGTGCCGTCGCCATGGTTTTTTAGCATGGTTTTTCGGCATCACGATGTTGTTAGCGATGGGCGACCCTTGCATAGAAGGCCAGCACCGCCTGCTTGAAAACCCTGTCGCCGACGGCGAGCATATGATCGCGGCCCGGAATATCGAGCGCTTCGGCATTCTGCATCAGCGCCGCCAATTCCTGCGGCGAGCCGGCGATATCATCCTTCGTGCCGACGCCGATCAGCGTCGGCATGTCGAGCTTGGCCATATCAGAACGGGCGACGAGATCGCGCGAACCGCGGATACAATCGGCAAGAGCGACCCGGTCGCTCTTCGTCTGCTCGGCGAAGGCGCGGAACATGCGGCCGCGGGCATGGGTCACCGCGTCCAGCGAGGGCGCCAGCAGCGCATCGGCGATCGGGTCCCAGTCACCGACGCCGTCGGTCATGCCGATGCCGAGGCCACCAAGAACCAGCGAACGGACGCGATGCGGATTGGCAAGTGCGGCAAATACGGAAATGCGCGCGCCCATCGAATAGCCCATGACATTGGCTTCTGGGATGCCCAGATGATCCAGCAAGGCGATCGCATCACCGGCCATGACCCATGGACGATAGGCTTCGGCATGGTGCGGCTTGTCGCTTGCCCCGTGGCCGCGATTGTCCATGGCGATCACCCGGTAGCCGGCATCGCCGAGCGTCTTCAGCCAGCCCGGATGGACCCAGTTGACGTTTGCAGTCGAGGCAAAGCCGTGGATCAACAACACCGGCACACCGGCCGGATCGCCCTCATCAAAGAAAGCGAGCTGCAATCCATCATGGGTGAAGCTTGAAAATGCGGGTGTATTCAGGTTCATCGGGCCTTCCTTTTTGGCGCGACCATAGTCGAGCGGCCTTTCATCGTGAAGCCAAAAACTGCGGCTAAAAACTGTGCCCGGCGCGGCGGTTTGGCTCTACACATTTGCGGCGAAGGCTTATAAGGTTCGCGCACATTTCAAAGCATTCGGAGAGCGACATGGCCGGCCACAACATTCCCCACTTCCAGAACGACGGCGGTCACCGCGTTATCGAAGTCGGTGTCAAGGAATTCATGTGCACCGGCGCATCGGCTCCCTTCGATCATCCGCATATCTTCATCGACATGGGCGACGACAATGAGAAGGTCTGTTCCTACTGCTCGACGCTCTATCGCTTCAATTCCACGCTCAAGCCTAGCCAGACCAATCCGGCCGGCTGCGTTTTCCACGTGAAGGCGGCGTAGTCGGTCCAGATCCGGATCGGACGGACAATGCCGGTCGAACATGCCGCCATCATCGGCGCCGGGATATCAGGGCTGACAGTTGCCCTTGCGCTTTCGCGCCGGGGCATCAGTTCGGAGATCTTCGAGCAGGCGGGCGAACTCACCGACGTCGGCGCCGGATTACAGGTTTCGCCAAACGCTTCGCGCATCCTTGCCGAACTCGGTATCCTTGAAAGACTGTCAAAGGTCTGGCTCGAGCCCGACGCAATCCGGCTGATATCGGGCGGATCGCTGCGCCAGCTCGCGGCGGTGCCGGCCGGCAAATTCGCGCGGGAACGCTGGGGCGCTCCCTATGGCGTCTTGCATCGCACCACATTGCAGAAAGTCCTTTTGGCTGCGGTTAGCGCCGATCCGCTCTGCCGGCTTCACCTCGGCGTGCGTATAAATTCGACCCTACCGTCTTTCGAGCGCGCGGCCGATGTTGTGATCGGCGCGGACGGCGTCTGGTCAAAGCTTCGGCAATCCATTCCAGGCAGCCCCTCGCCGCGCTTTTCCGGCAATATCGCCTACCGTTTTACGATTGCCGAAACTGAGGCGCCCGGTTTCCTCGACCGGGCAAGCGTTTCGGCTTTTCTCGGCGGTTCGGCGCATCTCGTCTGCTATCCCCTAAGGGAGACCGGCAGCTTCAACATGGTGGCGATCACCGCCGGCAATATTGCGCCGCAGGCCTGGCAAAGCGAGCCGACGGAAGAACAGCGGACGCAACTGCGGGCGCGCCTTTCCGGCTGGAATGCCGCGATCGTCTCGCTGCTCGAAAAACACCGGAAGCTGACGTTCTGGCCGCTGTTCGAAACCACGACAGGCTCCTGGCAGGATGGCCGCAAGACGGTTCTGATCGGCGACGCCGCGCATGCGATGATGCCTTTTGCCGCCCAGGGAGCGGCGATGGCGATCGAAGACGCCTATGAACTCGCTGCGTTTCTTTCGAACCGCTCCGCGGCGGAAGCGCTGGCGCAGTTCGAAAGACATCGCGCGCCGCGCATCGCCAAGCTTCGCCAGCGCGGCGCCTTCAACCGGTTTGCCTATCATGCGAAAGGGCCGATCCGGATCGGCCGCGATCTCGTGCTCGGCCTCAAGCCGCCGCTAAGCCTGGCGGCAGATCTCGACTGGATCTACGGCTATCGGGCTGTCGATCTGCCGTGAGGCGCTGCCAGCCACGACAAAGCGTGTCTGGTCAGACCGCGCTTGCCGCGGCAAACCCCCGTTCGATATCGGCCTTGAGGTCCGCCACGTCCTCGATGCCGATCTGCAGGCGGATGACCGGACCGTCCGTCGGCGCCTTGGCGACCTTGCGATCGTTGAGATAGGCGTGCAAAGCCAGGCTTTCATAGCCGCCCCAGGAATAGCCGAGACCGAAAATCCTGAGCGCGTCGAGGAAGGCATGCGCCTTTGCTCTGGACTTTTCGGGGCCGTCGGCGGCTAGCACGAACGAAAAGATGCCGCTGGCGCCTTTGAAATCCCGCTTCCAGAGATGGTGCGAGGGGAAACTCGGCAGGGCCGGATGCAGCACGCGGGCGACGTCCTCCCTGCCCTCCAGCCATTCTGCGATATCAAGCGCGCTTTCATAGTGCCGCTCGAGGCGCAGGCCCATGGTGCGCAATCCACGCAGGATCTGATAGGCGTCATCGGGTGCGCCGCAGATGCCGAGCACACCGTTCGATTCCTTCAGCCGCTCCCAGTGTTCGGCATTGGCCGAAACCGTTCCGAGCAGAATATCGGAATGGCCGGACGGATATTTCGTCGATGCATGGATCGAGATGTCGACGCCGTGATCGAGCGGCCTGAAATAGAGCGGCGTCGCCCAGGTATTGTCCATCATGACGACGGCGCCGTGACGGTGCCCAACCGCCGAGATCGCCGGAATATCCTGCATTTCGAAGGTATTGGAGCCGGGAGCCTCGGTGTGAACGAGCTTGGTGTTCGGCCGGAACAGAGCCTCGATGCCGGCGCCGACCGCCGGGTCGTAATATTCCACCTCGACACCGAGGCGCTTCAGCATCGTATCGCAGAAATGGCGCGTCGGGCCATAGACCGAATCGACCACCAGCGCATGATCGCCGGCAGCGACGAAACCCAGAAACGGAATGGTGACGGCCGCAAGGCCCGAGGGCACGAGGATCGTGCCGGCCGAGCCTTCGAGTGCGTCGATCGCCTCGCAGAGCGCATCCGTCGTCGGTGTGCCGCGCGTTCCGTAGGTGTATTTCTGCGTGCGCGTCTCCATCGCCCGCGCATTCGGAAACAACACCGTCGAGGCATGCACGACCGGCGGGTTGATGAAGCCGTGATAGTCGAAAGGGTCGTTGCCGATATGGGTCAGGCGGGTGTTGATGCCGGCATTCTGCAGCAAGCTGTCTTTGTCTTTCATGTCGGGAATAGCCTTTGGCGACGGAGACGCAAAACCGGACTTTTGGACGCCCCGCCATATCAGGTCAACCCCTAGGAGTTGATCGCCGGCGACGTAGCGAAGCGGTGAAAGCCACGATTTTCGCGTTATTTTTCCGCAATCAGGCGCCTATTTCATAGCCAAGTGCCCACGAACGCAGCGCAATCTACCAAAATGCTGAAATTTGCCGCAATTATTGACCGCGACACTTGACCATGGTGACATTTGCGACTGTGATAGAACAACTCGCGCCGGGAGGGTGTCGAGAAAATGGGGAGGCGGCAGAGTTTTTCCGCTGGAACTTCCCACAAGAAAATACAAGACAACGGAAAAGGTTGGGAAAAAATGAAGAACAAGCTTCTGTCCGCAACGATCGGCGCAGCAGTTTTCGCTCTTGGCGCTTCGGCTGCTTCGGCCACGACACTCACAGATGTCAAGGCAAAGGGTTTCGTTCAGTGCGGCGTCAATACCGGCCTTACCGGCTTTGCCGCACCTGACGCTTCCGGCAATTGGGCCGGCTTCGACGTCGACTTCTGCAAGGCCGTCGCTTCGGCCGTGTTCGGCGACCCCACCAAGGTCAAGTACACGCCGACAAACGCGAAGGAACGCTTCACCGCTCTGCAGTCCGGTGAAATCGACGTTCTCTCGCGTAACACCACCTGGACGATCAACCGCGACACCGCACTCGGCTTCAACTTCCGTCCTGTCACCTATTATGACGGTCAGGGCTTCATGGTGCGCAAGAGCTTGAACGTGAAGTCGGCTCTCGAACTCTCCGGCGCCGCAGTCTGCGTACAGTCGGGCACGACCACCGAATTGAACCTCGCTGATTACTTCAAGACGAACAATCTGCAGTACAATCCGGTCGTCTTCGAAAATCTTCCTGAGGTCAACGCGGCTTACGACGCCGGTCGTTGCGACGTTTACACGACCGACCAATCCGGTCTCTATTCGTTGCGTCTGACGCTGAAGAATCCAGACGAACACGTTATCCTTCCTGAGATCATCTCCAAGGAGCCGCTTGGCCCGGCCGTCCGTCAGGGTGATGATCAGTGGTTCGATATCGTTTCCTGGACGGCTTATGCGCTGATCAATGCCGAAGAGTTCGGCATCACCCAGGCAAATGTCGACGAGATGAAGAATTCGCCGAATCCGGACATCAAGCGCTTCCTCGGCAGCGAGACCGACACCAAGATTGGCACCGATCTCGGCCTGACCAATGATTGGGCCGCCAACGTCATCAAGGGCGTCGGCAATTATGGCGAGATCTTCGAGCGCAACATCGGCCAGGGCAGCCCGCTCAAGATCGCACGCGGCTTGAATGCTCTCTGGAGCAAGGGCGGCATCCAGTACGCACCGCCGGTTCGTTAATCGAGCTTTGGCATGAAATCCCGGGAAGGCGGCCGAGCCGCCCTCCCATCTTCCAAAAAGCAAAAAGAAAGCCCGAAAACGGGCACAAGGGGATTGGCGCGGCATGACGCATGGGGCTGTGGATACGACACCTTTGCATGGCACCGGCTGGAGTTTCCGGTCGGCAATGTACGACCCGAAATACCGGAGCATATTTTTCCAGGTTCTAACAATCCTTATTCTCGTGGGCATTGTGTGGTGGGTGGCCCACAACACGGCCGTGAACCTTGCCCGCAGCAATACGGCATCGGGTTTCGGCTTTCTTCGCGGTCGCGCCGGTTTCGAAATCGGCCAGTCGCTGATCAGCTTTTCGAGTGACTCGACTTATGCGCGCGCACTTGTCGTCGGCATTCTGAATACCTTGCTGGTGGCGGTGACCGGTATCTTCACGGCGACCATCATCGGCTTCCTGATCGGGATCGGCCGGCTGTCGCACAATTGGCTGATTGCCAAGCTCTGCACGGTCTATGTCGAGGTTTTCCGCAACATTCCGCCGCTGCTCGTCATCTTTTTCTGGTATCTCGGCGTTCTCTCCGTTTTGCCGCAGCCGCGCGAGTCGGTGGGTCTGCCGTTCAGCATGTTCCTCAACAACAGAGGACTGGCCTTCCCGAAGCCCATCTTCGAGACAGGTATGATAGCGGTCGGCATCGCCCTGGTGATTGCGATTGTCGCCACCATTATCATCGCGCGCTGGGCCCACAAACGCCAAGCCGCAACCGGCCAGCCGTTCCACACGGTATGGACGTCGATCGCACTGATCGTCGGCCTGCCATTGCTGGTCTTCGTCGTCTCCGGCTTTCCGCTCACCTTCGACGTTCCGGTTGCCGGAAAATTCAACCTCACGGGCGGCTCGGTCGTCGGTCCCGAATTCATGTCGCTGTTTCTCGCTCTGTCCTTCTATACCGCCTCGTTCATCGCCGAGATCGTTCGCGGCGGCATTCGCGGCGTTCCAAAGGGACAATCCGAGGCAGCCGGCGCGCTGGGGCTGCATCAGTCGAGCGTGACGAGACTTGTCGTGGTGCCGCAGGCGCTGCGCATCATCATCCCGCCGCTGACGAGCCAGTACCTGAACCTGACCAAGAACTCCTCACTCGCCATCGCGATCGGTTTCTCGGATCTCGTTGCCGTCGGTGGCACGATCCTCAATCAGAGCGGTCAAGCGATCGAGATCGTCTGCATCTGGGGTATCGTCTATCTCAGCTTGAGCATTCTCACGTCGCTGTTCATGAATTGGTTCAATGCCAAGATGGCACTGGTGGAGAGATAAGATGTCGGTCGCCGATAAACCCTTCGTCAGAACGTCCATCCTTGCCGCCGAACCACCGCCCCCCGGCGAGCGGGGAGCCGTCGCCTGGATACGCCGCAATCTCCTGGCAACCCCGAAGGACGTGATCCTGACAATCCTGGCTCTTGCGCTCATCGCATGGGCCGTGCCGCATCTCGTCAACTGGCTGTTCATCCAGGCCGTATGGTCCGGGCCGGACCGCACATTCTGCGCGACGACGATCCAGGGCGGCGTCCAGCCTGACGGCTGGAGTGGTGCATGCTGGGCCTTCGTCAGCGCCAAGTACGATCAGTTTATATTCGGCCGCTATCCGCTGGATGAGCGTTGGAGACCGGCGATCGTCGGGATCCTGTTCATTGTTCTGCTGGTTCCGATGCTCATCCCTTCGGCGCCGCGCAAGGGCCTGAACGCCATTCTTCTGTTCGCCGTCCTGCCGGTCCTCGCCTTCTGGCTTCTTCATGGCGGCTTCGGACTCGAAGTGGTGGACACTCCGCTCTGGGGCGGGTTGATGGTGACGCTCGTCCTGTCCTTTGTCGGTATTGCCGTCTCCTTACCCTGCGGCATTTTGCTTGCGCTGGGGCGCCGCTCGAAGATGCCCGTCATTCGGATGCTCTGCGTAACCTTCATCGAGGTCATTCGAGGCGTCCCGCTGATCACCGTTCTGTTCATGGCAAGTGTCATGCTGCCGCTCTTCCTTCCCACAGGCTGGAACGTGGACAAACTGCTTCGGGCGCTGATCGGTGTGTCGATCTTCACCTCGGCCTATATGGCGGAAGTGATCCGCGGCGGCCTTCAGGCGATCCCGAAGGGACAATTCGAAGGCGCCGATTCGCTTGGCCTCGGCTATTGGCAAAAAACCCGGCTGATCATCATGCCGCAGGCCATCAAGTTGGTCATCCCGAGCATCGTGAACACCTTCATCGGAACCTTCAAGGACACGTCGCTGGTCACCATCATCGGCATGTTCGATCTGCTTGGCATCGTCAAGCTGAACTTCTCCGATGCCAACTGGGCAAGCGCCGTCACGCCGATCACGGGTCTGATCTTCGCGGGCTTTATCTTCTGGCTGTTCTGCTTCGGCATGTCGCGCTATTCAGGCTTCATGGAACGCCATCTCGATACCGGCCACAAACGATAAGAACGCTAAAACGATAAGAATGAGGGAAAATATCATGGCTGAAGCTCCAGCGAAAAAGCTCACCGTTTCCGCGACGGAAGTGGCGGTCGAGATCGTCAACATGAACAAGTGGTACGGCGATTTCCACGTGCTGCGCGACATCAACCTGAAGGTCATGCGCGGCGAGCGGATCGTCATTGCCGGCCCGTCGGGCTCGGGCAAGTCGACGATGATCCGCTGCATCAACCGCCTGGAAGAGCATCAGAAGGGTCGCATCATCGTCGACGGCACCGAGCTCACCAACGACCTGAAAAAGATCGACGAGGTGCGGCGCGAAGTCGGCATGGTGTTCCAGCACTTCAACCTCTTCCCGCATCTGACGATCCTCGAAAACTGCACGCTGGCGCCGATCTGGGTGCGCAAGATGCCGAAGAAGCAGGCCGAAGAAGTGGCCATGCATTTTCTGAAGCGGGTCAAGATTCCGGAGCAGGCCAATAAGTATCCGGGACAGCTTTCCGGCGGTCAGCAGCAGCGCGTGGCGATCGCCCGGTCGCTATGCATGAACCCGAAGATCATGCTGTTCGATGAGCCGACCTCCGCACTCGATCCCGAAATGATCAAGGAAGTGCTCGACACCATGGTGGGGCTTGCCGAGGAAGGCATGACCATGCTCTGCGTCACGCATGAAATGGGCTTTGCCCGCCAGGTAGCCAACCGGGTTATCTTCATGGACCAAGGCCAAATCGTCGAACAGAACGAACCGGCCGCCTTCTTCGATAACCCGCAGCACGAACGCACCAAGCTGTTCCTCAGCCAGATCCTGCACTAAAGCGCATCGCGATCTTTCAGATTCGCTCTTCGCGCTTTAGGTCTTTGTTTTTACGCATGTCGTTGTCGCAAAACTGCTGCATAGTTTTGCGCGACATGCTTTAGATCGAATCATCCTTTGAAAAAGACCCGCCGAGCCGCTGGCTCGGCGGGTTTTGTATGTTCACCGGGAGGCGGTCGCCTGCAGCAGACTGCAGAGACCGGCAAGGCCGGAATCACCGCCGGAGGCGGAGATGTCGGCGCAACGGACGAGCATCTTGCGTTGGTCATTGACAGGCATGCTGCGGAAGGCCTCCAGGGTACGTGCCCGCGACGCGCTGAGCGTGCTGCCGGGCGCAGCCCTGGCATTGCTGCCGCCAGCTTCATCCACCCGGCCGATGGCGAGATTGGCATCGACCCCATTACCGGTGCCAACCGAGGCCGTGGCCTTGGCATCGATTCCGCTAGAACCGCCGACGCGTGCATTGACATCGGCATTGATGCCCCGGCCGCCGCCAGCATTGGCGGTCGCATCGGCATTGACGCCGGTCGAGCCGCCAACGGAAGCATTGGCATCAGCGCTGATGCCACTCCCGCCGCCGAGTGACGCGCCGACATCGGCGCTGACAGCATTGCCGGCATTCACCGACACACCAACATCGAGCGCACGCGCATCGCTTGCCGGCATGACAAGGAGGGCGCAGCTGGATGCGAGCACTGCAAAGGATAGTCTATTGTGATTACGGGTCATGTTTTCCTCCGTTTCCATTCTGCCGGACGATCTGCCCGGCAGTCGAAAATCGAGGAACGCGCGTGCCTTCGATCGATCGGACGCCTGCAACTCCAGGACGTCCATGGCAAGGCAACGTGAAGGGATGACGAATGTTTCACGAGACGGCGCGGCAAGTCGGTTCGGTAGCGTGCGATGATGTTTCACGGTTATTGAAATACGAATTATCTGACAGACTGTGCCAAAAGAAAACATATATCGCAGCGGCTGGAGAGCCGACAGAGTATTTCCTCCCCATTGCGCCAGGAAACTTAGAAGCCAGCAAGCAAATCTCAGTTCGCAATACCATGGGCCGTGATTGATCCATTTGCGGCGTTTCGTGCAGATCGAATACACCCTTCCCCCGAATTGACTTTTCCACCTCAGATTTAGATTGCTAAAAATAACTCCCCTTCCGTCTGGATATATCAGGCGGGAAGTCCATGTTTCAGCTTGTTCTCATCTGATGGAACTGGAGGTTTAGAATGGGCATTTTCGACAAGATCAAACATGCAATTTTCGGAGAGGCGAAAGCAGCCGAACCGGTTGCTGCCGGCGCGCCGAAGACAGAGCCGGCGCAAGCGCCTGCCTCACCGTCGGCAGCGCCCAGTCCAACGTCTGCGGCCCCTGCCCCGCAGAGCAAGCCGGCCCCCACGGCCACTGCTCCAGGCACAGGCACAGTCGATATCGTCCCGATCCTTGACGCGGCAGTGAAGAAGAGCGGCCAGAAGCTCGATTGGCGCCGCTCGATCGTGGACCTGATGAAAGCCGTCGGGATGGATGCAAGCCTGACCGAGCGCAAGGAACTTGCCGCTGAACTCGGCTATACGGGCGACACCAACGATTCCGCAAAAATGAATATGTGGCTGCACAAGGCGCTGATGAAGCGGCTTTCGGAAAATGGCGGCAAGGTACCTGCCGATCTCCTGGATTGATCGATGACGGATAGCTGCCGCCATGTCTGTGGCGGCAACTATCCGATTGCTGTTCCGCGGAGGTCACGGCCGATCAGACCGGAGGCCCGGAAGTCCCCTTGCCCGCAGGCACTGGAACGAATAATGTTCCGCTCGATACTTCGATAATCGATCAGGGGGAATTAAATCCGATGAGATTGATGGTAGTCGTTGGTCTTGCACTTAGCCTCGGCTGTATATCGGCCGCAGAATCTCCGTCAAACTATCATTCCTACAGTGGCATTCGGGTCGATACCGACCCGGCGCTCCTGGCTCGATACGATAAAGCGCTTCAACGCTGCGTGCCGGAGGCAAGCTCATGGCGACGAGGCTCTCCGGACCCGCGAAGCCTGCATTACAATGCGGCTCTCAGAAGTTGCCTCTATAGGTATAGCTTCGTCGACAGAGGCGTCTACGCGTACCCTATCCCCCAGGTCTACTTCGATCATTTCCTGGATCGCTGAGAAGAGACTGGCCCTTCAGGCCCCATCAAACAAAAACCCCGCCATTTTGGCGGGGATGTCTTAGATGCTGCGACCTCTGCATAATTCCTTAAATCGGAAAGACGCGCGGCGCTAGTCAGCGTTTGCCGCCAGTTGGTGGACGACTCTTGCCTGCCGGGCGATTGCCGCTTCCGGACGAGGTCTTGGCGTCGTTGCCCTGACCGAAGTTGGTGCCACCGAGATGGCCACCGCCGCTGGTATTGGCAACCTGGCGCTGCGCTTTGCGCAACAGTGCCTCTGCATTGGTCTTGCTCATGAAATTCTCCTCAATGGCTGGAAAACCCAGCCGGAATGCCGCCACTGACATCCGCGGTCAAAGACCGAAGGCATATGAGGCAGCGACGATGGGTGTTTAGCGGAGGCTTGCGTCGATCAAAGAATTGCCTGCGTTCATGACGATTCCCCCTCAACCGGCATGACAATCACCCTCCGGCGGCTGCCGGACGGCGCAGAAATCGATTTTGAAAGGAAAGATCAGCTGGGACGCCGGGGCGCAAACCAAGCTCGACAAGCAATTTCGATAGAAGAATCAATAGGACGGCAATGTGTTTAAAACAAGTTCCCGGCTTCTGGCTGACGAGGCATTGCCGACAGCTTTTGCCCGATTCATAGAGGATGGCCATGCTCAGCTCCGGTTGGAACACTTCTTGCAGAGTTACTAATATGTTTATGATGCAAGGACCAAATGTCATGAATCGGTACACATCGCATCAGTTTCCCGCGCTGAGGATCCTCATGAGCGGCCAAGATAAATACAGCGTCGTCAGGACCCTCGGCGACGCAGCCACCATGCTCATTTCCGAATGGCCTGGGGATGATGGCGAGGAGTATGTCGTGGCAGTGAGGACATGCCTCGACGCCATCCGCGGCACCACGCCCCCAAACGCCGCGCGGGAAGCGCTGATGAGAGCGGCTGATGAAGCCGGCATCCGCTACCTCTCGGTGGTTCACTGAGATCACTGCCTGGATCAGGCAGGACGCAATAGGCGCGCAGCCGACGCTGATCACCGAAGCCGAATACACCGCTTGGACGGATGGCGGAAAGCTGCAGCCTGCCGCGTATAGGGGCTGGGGGAAGTGCGGGATAGCACCGGGTTCTTGAACCCTCCCAGATCGAGCCGCGGCCGCGCGCGGAGATCCCCAACCTCACCCGACAGTCGAGATTGCATGGACTTTCATGTCATCTCGAACTTCATAGAACTTATCGCCGTCGAACGGGTATCGTTCTGAAATCAAGGTGCGGTCTTAGCTTCTCCGGTCGCGGGTTTTCTCTTGATGCAACGGAACCCGACATGGCTGGTGGAGGTGTCCTCCGGCTCAGCATGACGAGCCGCCGGGCGATAACGACGGCAGTAGTTCGGAGCGCAGAGATGCGATCCGCCCTTCAGCACGCGCCGATGGATGCGTATCTCGGGCTGGCGAGGGTCGAAGCTCGCCTCGGCATCGCCGCCGCGCGGGTTGCTTGGAATGCAGCACGAATGGCTGGCAGGCTCCGGATGGCGTGTCGACCAGTAGTCGGACGTCCACTCCCAGACGTTTCCAATCATGTCGTGGAGGCCGTAGCCATTCGCTGGAAACCAGCCGACGGGTGAGGTGCGCTCATGGCCTTTCGGCTTTGTCGTCGTCGTGGGGAAGATGCCTTGCCAGGTGTTGGCCATGGCGACGCCGTCCGGCATGAATTCGTCGCCCCATGCATATTCCGTGTCGTCCGAACCGCCGCGCGCTGCGAGCTCCCACTCCGCCTCGGTCGGCAGGTCGAGGCCAGCCCAGTCGGCGTATGCCTTGGCGTCGGACCACGCGACGTGGACGACGGGATGATCGAGCTTGCCGCGAAGATCGCTCAGGCCGCCGAGAGGCCGCCGCCAGGTCGCGCCGAACTTGAACGTCCACCACTGCGAGATATCGAGACCATTCACCGACTTCGGCCGGGTGAACACCAGCGATCCCGCCCTCAGCATCTCCGGCAGCGCGCCGGGATAGTCCTTCGGATCGGGCACCTTCTCGGCGACGGTCACGTGTCCGGTCGCCTTTACGAATTCCATGAACTTGCGGTTCGTGACCGGTGTCCGCTCTATCCAGAAGCCGTCGACCTTCACCGGGTGGGCCGGCGCCTCCTCCGGATAGTGGTCGTTCGATCCCATGGTGAACGTACGGCCCTCGATCCACACCAGATCGTCGGGCACGTGTTCTGCTCCGAATGCCAAGGCCATTGCCGCCTCCATGGTATGACCGCCGAGCATCGCGCGGCGGGTACCCGCTCAGCTCAACCATATCTGCATCCCTATTTGGCCATCAAGGAAGCCGCTCCCGTAACGGTCGCCCTTCAATGACCGACCTCATCGACGCTTTAGGACGGATGACAAGCTATTGCCGTTCGTTGACAAACTCCGACTGGCTTTGAACTGATGGTGCCGCGGGAACCGCGGCATCACAAATCACCTGATGGTCTGTTCGAACAATGCGAGAACCGCTTGTCGATCCATCGCGACTATCCAAGTCCGCCCGCTAGAAATGGATAGCGAGCCCAACGATCGGCCCTTGCTGCACGGCGTCGAAGACGAACCCGTCGTTGCTGTAGTTGACCCCCAATGCCCGGTACCCCGCGACCGCGGACACCGTCTCGTTGAATTTGTAGCCGAGGGCCAAGGCGACGTCCCAGTCGATATCCGCGCCGCCTGCCCCGACCAGTCCCCATCCGGTCATGTAGATTTCCGGCGTAAAGAAGTAATTGCCCCGGAAACCCGCGATGCCATCGACCCAGGTATCACCATCGTCGCCCTCCACGCCGTCGAGCAGCCCACCGTTGAATCCGATGGTCGTGTCGACCGACCAGACCCTGATGCCCCCGACGATATCAAGGTGGCCGGACGGGCTCTCCAGCACCGAGTAGCCGACACCGAGCAGGCCGGCAAACGTCTTCGAGGTGACGTCGACACTGTCGGCCAGGATGCCGGCAGGCGTGCTCGCATCCGCCCCGAGTTTGGTATAGATGACGTCGCCGAAAATGCTGAAGCGGTCGTAACGCGCCTCGCCTGCCGCCATGAAGGCAAAGTCGAGATTTGACAACAGGTCGCTGAAGTCGGCGTCCATGTGGACCTCGGGCAATCCGAACTGTGCGGTATCGCCGGAGATGCCGGCCGCCCAGAAATAGGGGGCGACCGTGAAGGTCCACCCGCTTGAGCTTTCCACCTGCTTTGCATCGGGCGTCAGCGGCGTGATGTCGGCCGTCCTCGCAGGTGATGCAATTGCAAGCGCGGCGCAGACGGTGGCGATATAGATGGCTTTCATGTCCTATCCCTCAATCAGCAAGCGAGTGCGAATCCCGCCTGACAGTTCCCCCAAAACAAAATATTCCAGATAACTAATAAAATTATAAATAAATTTCCATTACGCAAGCGCGCATAAATTGTGTGCCGTCGGTAGCAATCACTGCTTTTGGCATTCCTGCGTCGAATGTCCCGCGGCACAGGCCGTTGCCGCCGTGCGGGCACGCTTGTCGCCACCTATCAGCGCGTTTGCCCTGTCCCCATAATTCTCTCTTGTATTCTGATCGACGACCGCAACCGGGGCGGTGAGGATCAGACCGGCGGCGTGACCTGTTGCCGCGGCCGTTCCGATCGTCGCATCGAGTATGTGGTCACCCAGCCCCACCTTGTCTTCGCTCAGCGTCTGCCCGTCGGAAATCCTGGAACCGATCAGCCGAACGATCTCGGGCGATTCTGCAAACTTCGTGTGGTGGAGGCGGTCGCCCTGCTTGACCTTGGTGAGATCGATCACGCTGATCTTGTTGATTTCCAGTTCTTCCTTGTAGGGCGATTGCTCCGGATCGATCGCGCCGAGGCGCGACACATCTCCCCAAACGCGGCGCGAGACGGCAAGCGCCCGGTCGTCTCGTGATACGAACAGCGTGAACTGCGGGTGCTGCTTGCCCATATCCACGATCTGCTGGCTGAACACGTCGACATCGACGTCGGGTGCGGCGAGAATGACGTTCCTGAACTTCGCCGGCAGCCTGCCGTTGCGAATGGCCATCTGGCGCAGTGACTCCAGTGTCAGCCAGTTCCCCATCGAATGGGCGAGGATGGAAACCTCCTTCACCTCTTTGTCGCGGGCCAGGTACTGAAATAGCGTTTCGAGCGCATTGCGGGTGTAGTTCGTACTTTCCCGGTCATAGCCATAGGCAAGCAGGCTGCCGCGCGATGGCCATGTGACGAGAATGGGCGCGCTGTGGACGCGGGAATCATGGACGATCTGCGCAAAACGGTAGACGGAATCTTCGAATCGCGTGTTGAAACCGTGGATGAACACCAGGACGCTTCCATCCGGTGTCTTGCGCACGCTGGCGCTGAGCCAGGATTTTGCGGCGTCGATATCGATCTCCTTGGCCTTCAGCGTCGCGAAATCCCTGGAAGGATTCGGAGGCAACCTTCTTGGCCATGCGACACTTCCCACCTTGCGGGCACTGTCAGGTGGGATGGAGATAGTCATTTCCGCAAAGGTGGGCTTCAGCGCACGTTCGCCCGAGAACATCTCGCCGGGAACGGTCGAGCGGCTCCTGGTCGTTGCGACAAGGAGGTTCACCCGGCTCAAACCAGGTGAAGAGGTATCGGCGATCGGCGTAAGGACGCCCTTGGGATGGCCACCGCAACCAGAAAGAAAAATGAGCGAAATGCAGAGAATCACCAGGAGGTTGGTAGGCAATTCGTTGATCCCCATAGGTGCCCTTTGCTTTCAGCAGTAATAAACACCGACCGCGCATCGCCTGACGGTGCGTCGTGCAACACCTGCCACGCTGACGGGCGTGAGGGGCCGCCCGACACGCGCCTCGGCCGGCGTAAAGATTCCCGTCATTCCGGGGACCGCCAGCCGCTCGCCGAGTTCAAGACCGGACATGGCCACAACGATGGTCAGCAACAGGATTTTGATTTTTTGCAACGAGGTCATTTGCTGTCTCCCTTGGCGAAGCGATCCGGAAGCTCATCAATGTCCACGAGCTTTTCCAGCTCGACTTTCTTTGCATCCGTGGTGTTCTTGAAACTGTAGTCTTCGGCAACGACATCGGTGCCTGTTTTCCAGTCGCTGATCTGGATGCTGTATTGCGGTCCCAGATCGACCTGCGTGGCGGTGATCACGTATCGGCAAGGATATGGTTTTTCGCCTTGCGCGATCCATAACTGCCAGTCGAGTTCCTTGGTTCGGAATGCAAGATGATCGCATTCAACGCCGCCAATCACGCCGCTTCCGAGATCCTTGACGTCAACAACGTCGCGCATCAGCTCGTCGTAGACATTGGGCAGCAGGAGATCGGCGCCGGGAACCGGGCGGTGAAGTTTATCCCGCATTTCATCGACGAGATGATCGATCGTGCCGGGCAGATCAGCCTGAGTATAAAGATTGAGATGTTTTCCAAGGACCGTCGCCGTCTTGCCATCAAAGGTCATCTCGACATCGGCAAAGCCACCGGTGCGAGTAACGCGGAGCTTGTCGGGTCGGCCCATCTCCACCTTTCCGGAACTTGCGAGCAGTAATTTCTGGTGCTCGGTGGTGACAATCTCAAAATTGGTGTCGTAGGCGAATGAAATCGCCTTCTGGGCCGAGAGATAGTCGGACATCGCCTTGACGAGCTTCCTGGCATCGGGCTCTTCGGCACGGGCGGCCAAAGGTGAGATCAACGTGACGGCCAGCGCAAGCGCTACGGACGATCGCCAGTTTGCCGTCAGGCAATGCTTGCAGGAGAGTTTTACCATCGACCTGTGCTCCTTGCGTCCTGGTGGCGAGCGAAGTCAAACGTGTCGGGAGAGGATGGAGATCGCGATCCAGGGATGACCGCCTCATTCGCCCCGCCCCTTTGTCCTGTTGCATCAGCTATTGTGCGGCAAAGACGAGCTCGGCGCTCGTAACATCGGGTATGCTCTGTAGTACACGCACCGTAAAGCAGATACGGATAACGCCTCAGGGTTGTGGGATCAAAGACCTGACCCGACGGCCGAAACGGTGGTTGCGGTTCGACTGCTTATGGCCAGTCCCGCCTTTCGGATTGCGGCGCTAAACCGCTCCTGATCCACGGGGCGGACGTTTCGGGACTGAAGTTCCGCCGCTAAGTTGGGCAGGAAGTCCGGGCGCATTTCAACGAACTTTGCGCCTTCGCGCCGTGCCTCAGCCTCAAATCCATTCTCGGCATAGATAACCGCGGCAACGAGGTGGAATAGCGGGAATTTCTGCAAATCGGCCTGTCTGATTTCCGCGACCGCCGTCTTGCCGTCGTTCAGCATGAACGCAGCAAGCGCTCGTGTCCCGTGATAGTAACCGCCGCCACCCGGATTGAGAACGATGGCCCGCTCAAGAAGTGCTGCCCCGCGAGCCCAATCCCCGCCCATCGCCACGCGTGTCCCGAACTCTCCAAGCAGTTCCGTGTCGTTCGGGTTGGTTGCGAGCGCCAGTTCGCCAACGCGTAAAGCCTCATCCAGCTGCTGATTGAAGAACAGTGCCATCATCAATGCCTGATGCGCGCGCGTGCTGCCGGGATCAAGCTGGATTGCGCGCCGCGCCGCGACGAGGCTACGCTCGATTGGAATGGACGATCCCCGCCGCGCATTGAAGTCGAACCGATCTTCGTCGAGGTAGACGATCGACAGCATCGCCCATGCGGTCGCGAACGACGGATAGCGAGCGACCGCACTTTCAAGGCAATCCCTGACCTGCCGATGCCGTTCCGGACTCAACTCGGTTCGATAGGTGTAGAAGCTTAAAGTGCAGGCATAGGCGCCGAGATCGTCGGGAGGTTGATTGGCGACATCTTCCTGCGCGATAACTCCATAGGGTTGAGCAATGGCCGTCGCCACCCTGTTTGCGACGTCTGCCTGGATCGCGAACAGATCGCCCGAACCCATGTTCTCGTCATAGATCTGCGACCACAGGATTTCGCCGTTGTCCGTATCAAGCAGCCGCGCGGTAACCCGCATCTTGTCCCCCGAAATACGTACTCCTCCCATCAACAGATAGCCGGCACCGAGTGCGTTCCGGACGCGAGAAGCATCGACTTCGGGCGACAACGATCTGGACGTCTCACGGCCGAAGACCTTGATCTCCTTGAAGCGTGGCAAGGCTGTGAGAAGCTCCTCGGTCAGGCCGGCCGAAAAAATCTCCGCCTTAGGATCCTCACCAAGATTCGCAAACGGGGCAACGACCAGACTTGCCGTATGCATTTCCGGCATCGCCGTCGGATTGCGGGCAAAAGACGGTGATCCGCTTTGCATCTGATACAGGAAGGTCGATATCAGAGCTGGAATCAACAGACTGGCGACAAGCCACCTTCCATACCCTTGAAACCTGCCAATACCGACTGGTCCATCTGCGGGCGCAGATGCGCCAACGGAAGACTTGGTGTCTCCAGGGCTGCTCCAGACGAACGTTGGAACATACCCCCCTTTCGGAATGTCCATTCGAACAGGATCATCCTGTCCGGCTACAAGATAGTAGCGCTCCAAGCTTTGCCGCAGCCGTCCCGCCCCGATCCGCACGACCGGGTCGTCCTGCGAGAAGCCTTGGGAGCGCTTGAACACCTCCACCGCAACGGAATAGCCCTTGATGCGCTTGGCGTTGCCTGCGAGCGTCTCTTCTGTGATGTACCGCAGGAAATCGGCGCTACGGCCCGTGTGGGGAAACTCCGGATTCGCGATGATGCGCTCAAGCTGCCTGCGAATATCATCAGGTCCGGGAGGCGGTCGCGTGGAAGGTCGTGCAGCATCGGCTGCCATCGCATTCTGCATGACATGCTCCTCACCGCTCCTGAGGGCGCAACTACCAGAAATTTTATTAGTGTAATCTACTGCACAAAGTCATCCGCGTCCACGGAGATGTCGTGGACGCGCCTTGGCGTTGCCTGCACGGCAGTTGCGGGCTTACCGTGTGTTACCGTCACATACGTTGCTTTTTTCAGTGCCCCGGCCAGGATGCAATCGGCGGTCGACATCCCACCCGAAGTGAGCGTGCCCGCCGTGGAGTGGCGACACGCTCCGTTGTGACTAATTGGTTTGCTGGAGCAACCGCTCATCAAGCGCGAGGTATAACGGTGACACGGCAAAATCGGGATGGCGTCATCAATAGTCGCGGACTTGCCGCATGAGCGCATCGACGATCGCCGCAATTGTCTTCAGTTGCCTCGCACTTGCTTCGGCGGTCGGAATGATCGTGCGGCATCGGCTGCCGCGTCAGGGTGAAGGCCCTGCCGCGTAGTTACTGCCGTTGTTACGGTAACATACGTTGATTGTGGATCGCGTTGAGCGATCATCGCGGACGTCCGCCCCCGTCGCGATGGGCGCGAAGCCGTCGTGCCCACCTGTTGGCAGCCACCATACCGGTCCGCGCCGCGACGTTATCCAGGAGGAGAAATTCCATGTGCCGTCGGAATGCGTTGCACTTTTCTCGCGGCGCGCTCGCCGCGCTGGGTTTCACCGCTTTGACCGGGTTGGGCTGTCCTACGGCATTCGCGCAGGCGGTCACGGGAGCGCCCGGAGCGACGATCACCCTCGACGGCAAGCAGCTTCCGCCTCCCGCACCGAATTTCGGCGGCGTCATCAAGGAGAAAGCCTCGGAGTCACAGCCTTGGTGGGCGCCGCGCGTCGTGCCGCCAAAGGGTGCGCCGAACGTATTGCTGATCATGACGGACGACCAGGGATTCGGTGCACCCAGCACCTTTGGCGGCGTCATTCCCACCCCTGCAATGGACCGCATTGCAAACCAGGGGTTGCGCTTCACCAATTTCCATTCAACGTCACTTTGTTCGCCGACACGGGCTGCATTGATTACGGGGCGAAACCACCATTCGGTCGGCGCCGGGGTCGTCGGCGAAATTGCGACGGGCTATCCGGGTTATGATTCCATCCTCCCGATCGAGAAAGGCACCATCGGCACGATCCTCAGGGAGAATGGCTACGCGACATCGTGGTTCGGCAAGAACCACAACACGCCTTCCTATCAATCGAGCCAGGCAGGGCCGTTCAATCAATGGCCAACGGGTATGGGCTTTGAATATTTCTACGGTTTTGTCGGCGGTGACGCCAGCCAATGGCAGCCCAACCTCTACCGCAATACGACTGCGATCTATCCCTTCGAAGGAAATCCGACCTGGAACCTGGAAACGGCGATGGCCGACGAGGCCATCCACTACATGAAGCAATTGAAGGAGATTGCCCCCGAGAAACCTTGGCTTGTCTATTACGTCCCGGGCGCCACCCATGCACCGCATCACCCCACACCGGAATGGGTCAAGAAGATCAGCGACATGCACCTCTTCGACGAAGGATGGAACAAGCTGCGCGAGACGATCTTCGCCAACCAGAAGCGGCTCGGCATCATGCCCGAGAACGCGCAACTGACGCCGTGGCCGAAGGAGCTGCCGGAATGGGATAGCTTAGGCCTGGAAGAGAAGAAACTCTTTATCAAGCAGGCAGATATCTATGGCGCTTATCTCGCCTATGCCGACAATGAAATCGGTCGGGTCATTCAGGCCGTCGACGATCTCGGCGAACTCGACAATACGCTGATCATCTATATCGGCGGCGACAATGGCGCGAGCGCTGAAGGCATGCTGAACGGCACGCCGAACGAGTTCACCACCTTCAACGGAATCCCCGTACCGGTGAAGGATCAATTGCTCTGGTATCCGTTCTGGGGATCGGAACGAACCTTCCCGCATTTCGCCGCGGCCTGGGCATGGGCGATGGACACGCCTTTCAAGTGGGTGAAGCAGGTGCCGTCGCACTTTGGCGGAACGTCTCAAGGTGTGGCGATGTCCTGGCCTGGCCATATCGATGACGTCGGCGGCATCCGTCGCCAGTTCCACCACGTCATCGACATCGTGCCCACGATCCTCGAAGCGACCGGCATCCCGACGCCTCAGACAATCAACGGCATCGAGCAACGCCCCATTGAAGGGGTGAGCATGATGTACACATGGGATAAGGCAAATGTCGACGCTGCCACCCGGCACACGACGCAATATTTCGAGATGCTCGGCAACCGCGCCATCTACGACAATGGCTGGGTGGCTGCGACGACGCCGGCGACCCGTCCATGGGAGTTGAGCACCGCGACGCCTCCCGACGTCATCAGCGGCTACAACTGGGAACTCTACAACGTCAACGATGATCCGACCCAGTTCAACGACCTTGCCGCCAAGATGCCGGACAAGCTCAAGCAGATGCAGGATCTCTTCTATTCCGAGGCGAAGAAGTACAACGTCCTGCCATTGGACAATTCGACGCTTTCCCGCTGGAACACGCCGCGCCCGAACCTGACTGCCGGACGAACCGAGTTTGCCTACTCGGGAGAACTCAGCGGCGTGCCGCCCAGTGCAGCGCCGAGTGTCTTGAACAAGTCCTATACGATCACGGCCGAGGTCGAGATACCCGAAGGCGGCGCGGAGGGCATGATCGTCACCGAGGGCGGCCGGTTCGGCGGCTACGGCTTGTTCCTCAGCAAGGGCGACTTCGGCGTCGGGCGAGGCAGGGTCGTGTTTCTCTACAACCTTCTCGACCTGAAGCGCACCATGTGGGAAGGGCCTGAACTGGAACCCGGCAAACACGAGATCGTCTTCGCGTTCAAGTCCGATGGTCCAGGCCTGGGACAAGGCGGCACAGGCGTGCTGTCGGTGGACGGCAAGGACGTGGCGACGAACTCGGTCGAACACACGATCCCGGTCACCTTTCCGGAGGATGAAAGCTTCGATGTCGGGCAGGATACGCGCACCGGGGTCGCCTTGGTCGAGTATCGGTACGACGCTCCGTTCAAGTTCACCGGCAAGATCAACGAGCTGACTTTCAAACTCGACCAGTAGAAGCGAACGAGGGTCTCCGACGCAAGCGCCGAGATGTTCAAGGAGCCGACATGCCTGAAACCATGCGAGCGAATTCCAAGCTCCTGCTTTCGGTGACGGGCGTGGTTGAAGCAGCCACGGGCCTGGCGTTGCTGCTGGTACCGGCTCTTCTGATTGAAGTGCTGCTCGGGGCAGCGCCAGATACCCCTGTCGACATGACCGTCGCCCGTGTCGCTGGTGCGGCAGTGCTCGCCTTGGCCGTCGCCTGCTGGCTTGGGCGGCACGACGCGGGAGGCAAGGCCGCCAGAGGACTGGTATCGGCAATGCTTCTCTATAATGTTGCCGTCACCGCAATCCTGGCATTTTCCTGGCTCCGTCACGGCATTTCCGGCATCGCGTTTTGGCCAGTTGTCGTGGGGCACGTCGGGCTGGCCGTCTGGTGCGTGGCGTGCGGATTGGCGTCACCGCGCATCGCAGACCGTTAGCTGGCTGTCATCGATATCCTCATGTTCACCTGCCGCAATCTGCTGGCAACCTTTACCGTGTCGTTGCAAAGCAGCCTTTTTCCCGCAACGCAATTGGCCAGATTGCACCCGCTGCGGTCATTGCGATATCCGAGAAGTCGCTCGTCTGCATCGTCATTTGTCATACTCAGAGATGATGTGAGGCGGTAGCGAGACGATGACTGCTTTCGTGTTTCTCATGCCGTGGAGAGAGACTTCGGTCATGGAGGAACGTCTTCGATTTGTCGCCCGGCTGCTCGAGGGCAAGGGTATGAGCGATGGGTACCGAGGCATATTCGCGGCGGTGGCGCTTGAAATGCTGCGCAATGGGTTTGGTCGAATCAGCTACGGTCATGCCCCCATTACCATCTCGATCAGTACGAATTGGTAAGGCGACGCTGCCCAAAATTGCGAAAATCACAAAAAATGTCGATTCCGCCTTAGGCGAGAGGAATCCAGTCACGCCCCCCTGGATTTTTCTAATGTTTTCAATGGATGCGTTTCGCTATAGTTGCAGAAAGAATAATTCTCGGCATGCGGGACCTTTATACTGCCGTAATTTGGGCGACTCGAATTTCCGCAAATATTTCAAAATGTAACTTCGGAGTGATCGGGATAATGTGGCAGCAATATGGCTATGTTTCTCAAGCACTTACTGTCGCGTTGCTGTTGCGCCTTCCAGAATGTCGCCCTATAACCCGCCGCCGTAACGCCTGATTAACTAAAAATAGTAACCGGCAAAGACAACGCTAAGGTTGAGGAACAAGACCATGACGACATACTATGTAGCGACGACTGGCAGCGACAGCGGTAACGGCAGTACCACTTCTCCCTTCCGCACGATCAGCGAGGCGATGTCGGCGAACCTTAGGCCCGGCGACGAGGTCGTGGTGAAAGCAGGGACCTACAACGAGAGCATCAACATCGACAAGGACGGCTCGGCGGCAGGCGACATCACGCTGCGCTCGGAAGTGCCTGGCGCAGCACTGATCCGGCCGCCCGCAGGCTCGTATACCGGGATCAGTGTCAACGCCAACTACGTGACAATCGACGGCTTCGACATCAAGGGCGGCAACGGTGACGGCATCGAAGCGAACAACGTCCATCACGTCTCAATTCTCAACAACAAGGTCCACGACAGCGGGGAGTCGGGCATTCAGTTCAACTATTCTGACTTCGTCAAGATCGTAGGGAACGAGACCTACAATAACGCGTCGTCAGGCTGGTTCTCGGGCATCTCGATCTACGAGAACCGGAACATCACCGGCGATACCTCGACGACCGGCTACCGGAATATCGTACAAAACAACATCTCGCACGACAACGTCACGAAGACGGGTGCGCACACCGATGGCAACGGCATCATCATTGACGATTTTCAGAGCACACAGACGGATGGTCATCCAAACTATACGTTCAAGACCCTTGTCGACAACAACCTGGTCTACGAGAACGGCGGCAAAGGCATCCAAGTTGCCTGGAGCGACTCCGTCACGGTGCAGAACAACACAGCATACCACAACAATCAGGACCCGCTGAACGACGGCACCTGGCGCGGCGAACTCAGCAACGCGCAGTCGAGCAACAACACCTGGATCAACAACATCGCCGTAGCCGACCCGTCGGTGAACAAGAACAACACTGCGGTCGATAACACGTCGTACGGCGGCTATACCAACGCCAACGTCGTCTGGGCCAACAACGACACCTACAACGGCACGGCCGGCCAGGCCTCGGTCAGGACCGACGGCGGCAACGCTATGCCGAGCACGGCGAACGGCAACAAGCTCGGCGTCGACCCGCATTTCGCGGGAGCAGCGAGCGACAACTTCCACCTCGGCTCCGGCTCGGCAGCGATCGACGGCGGAACCGCCAAGTACGGCGTCGGCTCGGTCGATCTGGACGGCCACGCTCGCGTCGTTGGAACTGTCGATATGGGTGCCTACGAATCGGGCTCCAGTGCGACACCGGGAACGCCAACCACGCCGACGCAACCGACAACGCCAACCACGCCGACGAATCCGACAACGCCAACCACCCCGACGGAACCGACAACGCCGACCACGCCGACGCAACCGACAACGCCAACGGCGCCGACAAAGGAATTCATCGGCACCAACGGTGACGACATCCTGCCACACACCGGCCAGTCCAACGGCGGCAACGAAACCTTCAAGGGTCTCGGCGGTAGTGACGTGTTGAAGGGCGGCGCCGGCGCGGACGTGCTCGACGGCGGTACTGGCAATGACACGGCCAGCTATGCGGGCTCCGACGCGGTCAACGTCGACCTGGCGACTAAGGCCGCATCGGGCGGCCAGGCGACCGGTGACAAGATCGCCGGCATCGAAAACTTGACCGGCTCAAGCTACAACGACGTGCTGATCGGCGGCAACGGCGGCGGCAACGTTCTCACTGGCGGGGCTGGCGCGGACAAGCTGGACGGCGGCGCCGGCAATGATGTCCTCATTGGTGGTGCCGGAAAGGACATTATGACCGGTGGCATCGGTGAGGATACGTTTATCTTGAAGGCACCGACGGAAACCGGGTCCGGCTTGAACCGCGACGGCATCACCGACTTCCAGCACGGCGTGGATAAGATCGACATCTCGGCGATCGATGCGAATGGCTCTGCGGCGGGCAATGGTACCTTCCATTTCCAGGCACAGGAGAATGCCTTGTTCGATCACAAGGCTGGCGCGCTCGCTTGGCACTATGACGACCACGCCGGAACCGCGAGCGATGTTACCGTTATCCAGGCCGACATGAACGGCGACGGCATTCATGACTTCGAGGTTCAGCTGAAGGGCCTCGTCCACCTGGGGGCAGGCGATTTTCTCCTCTAACGATAGTGTTGTGGCGGTCGTCCGATCGCCACAACACGCTGGCCGCAAAAGTCGGCTACTTCGGCGTGCGGATGAGGGAGCCCCATCCGCGCGCTGCGATTTTTCGACAGGCGTCAGCCGGCCCTTCGGGCCGGCTTTGCGTAAACCGACAGCTCGTCAGAACGCCTCACCTCCGGCCATCAGGCGTATCGACGATCGTAGAGCGCATAGAATCAACTCCGACGAATTTCAGGCTGACAGGTCGCCAAGGACCTTTAGAATATGCTCTCGGATCGCGATGGCCGTTTTTCCCGGTGATGCGGAAGTGACGTCGAGCACCAATGTATTTGGGTGGAGTGGATCGCCCCCCCCCCCGCCCTCCGACTGCGATCCCTCGAGGCTGCCACATCCGTGGATTTCAACCTTTGGCGTCGCTCGGGGTTCGAAACCCGGCGAGCCAGCTCCTCTTCATCACAGCAATCGCACCTGCAGCAAGCGGCGTCGCAGCCTTCGGCAGCACCGGCGATCTGTTGAAAGGTACGAAGGCTCCGCTCATCACCCTCCAAGCCGGCATGCGTGAAAATGAAATTGGCGGACGGCGCGTAAGCGGTGATTGCATCAAGGACCGTTTGTCGAACTCGACCTGTAAACTCCCATATTCCCTTTGGAAGCGGGGCCGTTCCATCCTCACCCAGCAGACGCAGAATCGAGTTGTTGACCCAGTGGTTGTCGACAATTTTTGCCGAAACCATGGCGCTCAACTCTTTCGCGATGGTCAACTTCCCAACGCCCGGGAAGCCTATGAGCACGATGCGGACACCCATCTTTCGCGACACCTACATAGTTTTCGTTGATAATCATGTCGCCCGAAGACATGGCCGTAAATGCATGTTCCAATCGGATAGACGGTCCACGGCCCAGCAGCTTCGTTTTACGGAAGCCGCTCTACCTGTTTGGCGAAAGGCATGCTGCATGGATGGACACTTGAAAAATGGCGACCCCTGCAGGAATCGAACCTGCGACAACCTGCTTAGAAGGCAGGTGATTTCCATTAACTCGGCCTATCAACAGCTATCAACAGATATATGCGGACAGCCTGAATCCCAAGGCTTGCAGGGCTCGTGGTGAATCGTGATAATATCAATGGCAATCACGACGTATCACCCTTTCGCCGTTACCCCGGCGTTACCCCGGAAAGACCTATGGCAAAAGCCCTGACCGTTCGCGCAATCGAAGCATTCAAAGCGACGGACATTCGACAGGAAATTCCTGACGGCGGCTTGCCTGGCCTCTATCTGATCATTCAGCCTTCCGGCGTCGTGAGCTGGGCCATCCGGTATAGGTTTGAGGGAAAGCCGAAAAAATTCACAATTGGCCCCCTGCCCCTTCATCCGTTGGCTAAGGCCCGCGAAGAGGCATCAAAGCTTTTGCGCGACGTTTCGGAGGGTAAGGACCCCGCGGCAGCCAAAGCGACCAAAAAGGCCCTTAAGCTCGACATCGTGAACGATGCGCTCGACGAGTTCATCAAGCGATATGTCGAGAAGAAAAACCGACCTTCGACTATCACAGAGAGGAAGCGGCTTTTCGATAAGGACGTCCGGCCGAAATTCGGCAGGCGGACAATGAAGAGCATAAAGAGACAAGAGATTGTCGCTCACCTGGACGAAGTTGCAGAGCGAGCACCTATCGTCGCCAACCGGCTGCTTTCGCTGCTGCGGAAGTTTTTCAATTGGGCTGTCCAGCGAGATATCATTGACACCTCGCCGATGGAAAAGAAGATCGACAAGCCAAGCGAGGAGACAACTCGCGATCGAATCCTGACAGACGACGAGATCAAACTTCTATGGCGGGCGTCGGGGAAGCTCGGCTATCCTTTCGGACCAATGGTCCGGCTTCTGCTTTTGACCGCGCAACGTCGTAGCGAGGTCTCTGGCGCTCGTTGGTGGGAAATGGAGCTGTCAGGAAACGACCAGCAATGGATTATTCCGCCTGAACGAGCGAAGAACCGCAAGGAACACTTCGTTGCTCTTGCGGCCGAAACCTTGCGCGAAATCGAGGCGCTCCCAAAGATCCGGCCGGCGGAAGATGAAGAGCCAATTTTTCTTTTCACGACTACTGGCGTAACGAAAGTCTCGGGATACGGTCGGGCAAAAAAGAAAATAGACGCGGAAATGTTGAAGATTGCCAGCGAGGAAGCCGAAGCGCTCGGCCAGTCCGCGGCCAAGGTCGAGCTTGAGCCTTGGACATTCCATGACTTGAGACGCACAGCAGCAAGTGGGATGGCTCGGCTGGGGGTCCCGGTGCATGTCGTTGAGGCGGTGATCAACCACCGATCTGGGTCAATCAAGGGGGTTGCAGCGATTTACAATCGCTACGACTACGCCGAGGAAAAGCGTGAGGCACTGATCGCCTGGGCTGGCCATGTCAAGCAACTAACCGCGGTCGCGGCCGACATGCCCAACTCTCATCCTCAGGCATCAGGAGAAAAGCACAGAGATCAGCCCGGAAACGTGTGCCAATAGCAAACGCCGCTCCCCATCTAGTCATTCCACGCCGCCTTCACCTCACCATCAAGTGCGGCGATAGCGCGTCCGAGGGCTCGATAGTTTATTTTCTTCCCAATCCATCCGGCACGTGCAAAGTACGTTCCGGTTCTGGCCGCTTTGTCTAGATCCGGCATCGTCCACCGAATTTCCCGGCAGCGTTTTCTCACCTCATCTAGCGTCGGGAAGCCTGTCGGGCTGTACGCCTTAGAGCATTCCCTTCGAGCCCCATGATAGCGGGCGACCTGCGTGATATTTTGCCAAGTCGAGTGCGAAAATATTCCGCAAATCTCCTCCCGTGACGCTCTTGGGTACAGCCTGCGGAGCTTTGAAATCTCCGCGGCGGTCCAATTATGCTGCCGTTTCTGGCAAAACCCGAGCTTTCTGCTTTGGAAGCGGATCGCGGTACGAGTTCGATGGGGAAGCCTTTTTCCGATTTCGTCGAAGCTGGGACCGCATTTTTTGATGATTGCATTCTCTTCATCCGTCCAGAGTTTATCGCCTCGCATGGTAACGCCCTCCCGTTTTATCCGCCGGCGGGCACGTTCCGCGCTGGCGGCACCTCGTGCGAAGTAGGCTAGTTGCGACATGGCGCACCTCCAGCCGCGAGCATCAGAGCGCTTGTCTGGAAAGGCTAATCACAATGAGTCTTTTCCTCCATATCCACAGCCCTTGTTCCAACGTTCTTCGCAACAGCGGAGCCACTCCGAATGCACTCCAAAGCTGCGTTAACGATAGACTAATATGCAATTTGACGTGGAGCGGAATTCTGCAATGCTAACAGCGGGCAATTGAGGGGTCATCCGTGAAAATGAGCCTGTTTAAATGGCGGAGACTGATGGCGTTGGCAATCAGCTTAGGTTCGGCAGGGGCAGTCCCTGCACACGCGGAAACTCTGTTGTGCGTTGAAGATGTTGCCGGAGGTCTCAAATTCGTTGACGGACAATGGCAAGGCGTGAAGTTCAAAACAGGCGCGACGCAATACGCCATTACAGCCTCAGCCAGCGACCCCTTAACTTATCAGGTGAAGCAGATCGGGAAGGACTACGCTCAATTCACCTGCACCCGCTTAAAGTTTGATGGTGGCGTGCTTAGCGAACAGATTTCTTGCGGGGGACTGGGCTATGGCATGATAATTAATTTTGCCAAGCTGCGATATGTTGAAGTGTATAGCTTAGGCTACATAGATGACGACCGTTCTGGGCAGAACACCCCTTCAATCACTGGCGGAAAATGCTCTACCATCAGCCCTTGACGCTAGCCTAGACCATTGTTTCAGACCTAATTCATATGAAGCGAATCCACTGATGGCCTCGCCCGACACCGCCACCCTCCTGGAAGACGCCGCCGACCGGATCGCAGATGTCTCGCGAGCTGATCTCCAGATAATGCTTCGTCGAGCCGCGTTGATGTTGCGGAATTCCGGGTCGATCGCCTTCGAAGATGACATGGAAGAAGCTCTGCGCGATCTATCTGGCGAGTTCGGCAAGACGCGCAATGACACGATCAGGTTTATCGTCCGGGAGTGGATGGAGAAGAACACCTATCTGCCGGTGCACGCGCTTGACGAAGATGGAGAAACTGATGGAAATGCGTGACCCAGATAGTCAACTTGTTGCTCGACTCATTTTTGAAGGAAGAGCGTATTGAGTGAGAAAATCGCATATTTTGGATTTACGGGCCCTATAGAGTCAGGCTCCGTTACACGGATAAGCGCTGCGCTAAATTACGCGGTAAACAATAATTTTGATGCGATCTACTTGGCCTTTAGCTCACTGGGAGGTTTCATCGCCGATGGGGTTTATTTGTATAATCACATCAGAGCGCTTCCGATACCGGTAACCATTCACGCTACGGGGAATGTGGCGTCAGTGGCAGTCGCCATCTATGCTGGCGCAGCGCGACGTCTTTGTTCGAGACACGTGCTTTTCATGATCCACCCGGCTTCAGTTCCGGGCAGCACTGATGGAATGACTTGGGAAAGATTGCAGCAGCTAATGAACTCTGCCTTGGCGGAGGAGAATCGCACGGAAGGCATCCTGCGCGATCGGTGCTCCATCCCCGATGAACTTCTTGCCACCCGGCGGTTCAGCGAAGTTCACTTCTCGGCGGAGGATGCGGTCAAATTCGGTGTCGCTCACGCCGTCGAGGAGTTCACGCTCCCGAACGGGTGTGAAATGAACCAGATTTAATCGCTTCCTATCCATTGGACACTCCTTGACCTGAATACTCGCACACGCCCTCGAACAGTGTCCAGAAGAACCATAACACATCGTTTATTTTTCTTCCTTCCGTCTGGCGTGGCCGGCAAAAGATGCTCTCCGCATCAGTTCGACCCTCTCCTGTTGCCCTTCATCTGACGTTCAGGTTGGATAGCCGAAGCTAGTCCAGCAGCCTCGGCCACAGATCTATGGACTACCTAGATGTTTCCAGCTCTGACCTCCCTTTCCGACCATGATATCGAAGTTGTGGTCGATGCCGTGACCGAATGGTGCTCTCAGCATCATTGCGACATCCACAGCAGTCGCGGGCAACTTGCACTCACGACGGCTGTCGATGCGCTCCAGATCTCACCGGGAAAGGATGCGTTGCTGCACCATGTTTCCGAGAAATTGAATGAACAATAGTTGAGAGATTGGACGGCCGCTCAACGCACAGGAGATTCAATGCTTGGGGTTTAGCAAGTGATCGCTGAGCGGCCCCCCGAATGATACAAACTATTACTCGAAAGACTGAAGTCAATTTGTATTTTCGAGTGAAATCGGACAATGAACTCTTTAGTTGAAAACAAATCTGTGGGCTTAGAACTATAGAAAGTAATATTTATTGCAAATCCATGTAAGTTGTGCGAACTAAGTTATTGCAGCGCAACACGCGCTTGCCTAGAAAACACCCCCCTTCCTGATCCCCGCTGTCGCGGGGTTTTCTTTTTTAAGCCTAGCGTAAACTACAATGAGTCTCTCAACCGATCGGTAACCAGATTTAGCCTCAGATATGGCCGGGCAGGTTGAATGCAGGTATACATCTCTCTCGTTTAACTTGTGTCGACGGAGCCTGGCTAAAAGATGTTGATGAATTCGACCACTCCTATCACAGTTCATAGCTGGCTCCCCAGCACTGCGAACAAGGAGTTCATCTCTCTGCAGGCAGCTATTGAATACGCGGGGGAGCACATCGACGAGCTTCCGGCGATCGAGATCCTCATCCGCACAGGCGCCCATCGTTATGTCATCATTTGGGGTGATCAACTTGCGGCATTGATCACGCGGGTTTGCGTTCCTCATTGAGGCAAGGCATCGCGAGGACATTGAGCCTGAAATCGCCAACCGGCTCGGCTGGCCCCAAGATTTATATTCCCTCTGCATGATCCCTCCGTCGTGTCGGGCCCCGTGGAGGCAAGATTCTTGGTCCACTTCCCACGCCTACTTGCGCACTGCGTGGCCTGACCGCTTAATTTATCTTCAGCCAGTGCCTCAACCAACCACCTGCGCCCCTCCCTGGCATAGGCAACCGAAGAAGTGCAACGTTGGGAACTTTTCCGACGATCTGCGGTTAGGCCACGAGGATCGCACAGGCGCCCCATACTGGGGTGTCCGCTTCCCTTCCTTCCTGTGCGGTCCGTTCTTTCCGAATTGCCCCGTTTCGGCGGGGCTTCTTTTTGATCCGCGCGGCGAGCAATGACGGGAACTTAAACGGTTCCTTTTTTGTTATATCTGCAGGAAAGCACGGGTAGTTTGTTCCTCCTGTGCAATCCATAACCTGCCCCGTCTCGGCGGGGCTTTTTTTGAGTTCCCGGAAGCAAATGCAATATCGGTCAGTTGATCTTGAGCCAATGCCGCAGCGCTGCCACCGCGCCGTCGCTCATGTAGGCGACAATACCGCCTACTGTTAGGCCGGCGAAGGCGATGAGCCCCGATATGCCGTAGCCGAGGGTTTTCATTTTTTTCCACTCCTCAAGAGTGGGTGCGACCGCCTCGTGGTTCTTCTCGACGGTCTCCTTGAGGGTTTTGATCTCCTCGCGGATCTGTCCATCGACGCTGCTGCTGACCGTTATCGTCATGTCGAGGAGATGGATCTGTTTCGCCTGGTCATCCAAGCGCCTATGGATCACAGTCCGGCTTTCGTGAGCATTATCCTTCTCGTCGCTCACCTCCTCGCGAAGGTGAGAAACGCTGTCCTCGATTCCGGTCAATCTGCCTTCGACCCGACCGAGCGCGCGAAGGATGTCGTCATTGGATGCCATTCTATCGACGCCTGCCTGTCTATGGATTGAACTTCAGCTTTTCGGATTGGGAAACCCCGTTGGAGATGCGGTCAATCATGACGGGCTGCGGGTGCACCATTGACGCCGGAGTGCTCTCGCCGATCGCCGCAGCCGGACGCACTACCGTTCCGATCGGCATCACAACCGCGCTTGTGCCCTGGTAAGTGATCACGTTTCCGACAATGCTGGCAATGATCTGGGTGCTTAGGCGCGCAACGCCGTCAGGTCCGGAATAGAGGTTTATCGTCTGCTCTGATCGAAGGAAGCTCGCGTCCGCCACGGTGATAGAGTTGTAGGTCGCAATACCATCTGTGCCGGCCTGGACCGTGAGCGTGGTGCTGGGAAGCTCCAGCATGCTCGGCCACGCGCCGCCTTTGGACGGCGACACCCAAGCTGCGTAAGTATCGATTGCCGCGTCGCAGCAGGCCGACGTCTGCGCCATGATATCGTCGTGCAGTCTCCACTTTCCGGACGCGTCGGTTCCGTCTGCCGGCCAGACATTGTTTGCCGAATAGGCCTGAAACTCAACCCGTAACCCCAGGTCGCCAAGGCGAATTGTTCCAGTCGCCGGCGACGTTCCGCCCGCGAAATCGTAAGTGAAGGTGTTCGGACCTGTGACGGTGATGACGACGTTGCCGTTGTAAGCGGTCGGCGTTGCCCCGGTGATGGTGACAGTTTGCCCGCTGACGAGCCCAGTGGTTCCGGCGGCTATCGTGCCAGTTGCCACCGTCCCTACCGACGTAAGGGTGATAGTCTTTTGAATATCCGTGCGGCCGAGCGGTGGGAATGCGACAATGCGAACGCCAGGGTATTCAGCGCGGGCGCGGGTCACCAGGGACCGGTAGTTCGTGTTGAACCACGTGCTGTACAACGTGGATATATCATTCTGCCCCATCTGGTTTGCGATCACGGTGAATGGCCATTTGCTTCCATTGAAAGCGTAGATTTCTCGGATGATATCCCGGCGCCTGGTCGCAATGGACGATCCGGTCCCGGTGTATTCGCGAACAGATCCCGCGCCGGGCATACCTACCAGGCAATGGGGGATTCGACCGATACCACCATCCTTGTCGAGCCAGCGGCGAAACCAGCCCAGATTGCCGCGCGTATCGGCCGCGGAGCTGAATTCCTGCCGGCTTTCACCCAAGCTGTCGACGAAGCCAAGCGCGATTGGACGACCATCCCAGTCGCCCTTGGCCACCATGAAGTCGAACCCGTAATATTGCGGCTGCGCCTGCGTGCCATAGCCGGTATCGAGCGCGACAGTGCTGTCGGCGTTCGGCGTATCCTTGAAAGCCAGCAACGTCGCGTGATCGATCGCGCCCCAGACGCGTTCGCCGCGATGCTTCTGGATGCGGAAGATGGGCCAGATCTTCTCTGCGACGGCGGTATGATAGAACACCCACAGTTCTATTTCGCCTTCGGCCACGACGTCCGGAGTGGTCAGTTCATCCGTCCAGGCGCCGTTTGTCTGGTCAGCGATGGTCACCGTATTCGAGGCCGCGACCTGCAACTGGTAGAAGACGCCTGCGACCCGGGCGAACATCGCATCGACAATAACAGAATTGCCAGGCGCGCCGATCGTGCCGGTAACGATGGTTTCCTGCGGAGAGTTTCCGCCTTCGGTGGATGCGAAGCCGGACAGGTGAAACCTGAACGTCCGCGTTTTATAAGAGGGCGTGTTGATGACCATCTTAGTGCAGACATATTCGGTGCCGGCCGCGGCAGTGACGATGTTGCCTGAGGGCATGCGGTTGCGCGTGGCAAAGAACATGAAGCGGTCGGGATCTCCGCCGCTTCCGCCCCCGGCATTCAGCATCGGGTTCGTCAAGGCGAGCGAAATGGCATTCATCATCGGCGTCTACTCCCAGCAGCCTTGAGAGGTGCCGAACTTATTGTGGCTGGCAATCTGGTTGGCGAACGGTCGATCCGTTTTCAGGATCGTTACCGACGTCTGCAGGCTCGGCGTCAGGCGAGAGAATCCGTCGCACACATTTTGCTTTGTCGTCGTCTGACAGCCCGAGATCAGCGCACAAAGCGGCAGCATCAGAAGTGGAAACTTCGTCATCGATGGTGTTCCTTTCCCGCAGCACCTGGACGGATTTGGAGAGAGCGGCCGTTGCGGCCATCTGCTTGCCTTCGGACTGCCCAAGCCAACGGGCCGGGTAAAAGGCGAGGACGGCGCCGAGGGCGATGGCGACCGGCAGCTTTATGACGTCGGGGATGATGGAGAGCATCACAGGCCCTCCAAGCAGAACTGGCGTTCTTTCTGCCGGCGCCTGGTGAGGCCGGGAAAGACGATCCCCGCGGCACGGTTCCACTTCAGGAGAGCTTCGCAGCCTTCAGCGGGCTTGCCCTGGTTGATCAGCTTTACGGCGCTGGATCCGCAGGCCGCTTTGACGCCGACGTTGTAGCTGAACGACGTCAGCGCGACGAAGCGTGCATCCGGCAGCGGAACCTTGACGCAGCGCTCTATCCCGGCCGCATAGGTTTGCAGTTCAAGCGACAGAAGCGCCTTGCACTGCTCGACGGTTTTGCGGTCCCCCGGCTTCACCCCGTTCGTGCTGCCGTAGCAGATCGTCCAGGGTTGACCT